>JAYWDP010000393.1:0-3901 GCA_043779775.1 Cyclobacteriaceae bacterium | reverse complement strand
ATGGATTTTAAAATATTTCATTTGCTAATAATTGCTAATCTGTGAATCTTTCAGATTGAGCGATGGAATCAGATAGCCTCAAGACAAAAACCTAAATTCTTCGTGTTCATTGTGGTTCTTAGTGCCTGCCTGCCGGTAGGCAGGTCCGTTGTGACCTTACTATTCTTCAATTTAAAAGAGAAATAAAGGGGAGACCACGAGCACCAAGAAATCACAACGACCACAAAGCAATGGATCGCCGAATGAATTCGTTAGATAGAATTCACAGATTAATTTTTTTTACATGTCGAATGTCCATGAGGAACTTAATCTGCTCGCTTACCGCAAGAGAATATCCCTTGGCAATGCTGTCTTTGTTTTGGGCCAGTGAGGGTAGGGCGGCGGTGAAGATTAAAAGGCAAACGAGGAGGAAGGTTTGTTTCATCGATGATTCGCTTATTGGAGTTAAATTAGTCCTACTTTGTTAAGTTTGATCAGATGTAGGATTAAGCATTCGACTGGATTGAACGACGAATTTGTAACGAAAGCTCCGGATGTTTGGTGTTTGGACAAAGGTATTTAAAGTAAATAAGGCAATCAAAATACAACTATGATTTGTGAAATCGTGATATACAATATTGAATCCGCGTTGAAGGCCCAGGAGGGCGGTGCTGACAGAATTGAATTGTGTGACAACGCAGCGGATGGCGGTACCACCCCATCCGTCGGCACCGTCGAAGTGGTGCGACAGAATACTTCCCTGGATGTCTTCGTGATGCTGCGTCCGCGGGGCGGAGATTTTTGTTATTCAAGCTATGAATTTCATGCTATGAAGCGTGACCTCATGCAATTCCAGAAATTGAGTGTCGATGGTTTCGTGTTTGGCATATTAAACCCCGAAGGCACCATCGATAAAAAACGTTGCAAGGAACTGATTGATAAAGCCCGGCCGCTCAAGGTCACCTGTCACCGCGCTTTTGATATGACACGTGATCCTTTTGAAGCGTTGGAAGATTGTATCGAAGTGGGCTTTAACCGCATCCTCACCTCCGGCCAGCAATTGAAGGCAGGTGAGGGAACGGACTTAATCAGGCAATTGGTGGAAAAAGCCGGCCCCCGGATTTCTATCATGGCGGGTTCCGGCGTGAATGAAACTACGGTGCAGCAGATTGTTGCAAAAACCGGCGTAAAAGAAATTCATTTCTCCGCCACAGCCCACCGTCCCAGCCTCATGACTTTCAAGAATCAAAAAATTGTTTCCATGGGAGAGGAGGGAAAAGATGAATTTCAGGTGCGGACGGTAGATCCGCTGCGAGTCAAAAAAATTCGGGAGTTGGCGGAAGGGGTGGCTAAAGGGTAAAAGGTCCGCATCTCATAAGTAAAATCATTTCATAATAAGTTTACTTCCATACAGATTTCATTTCCCAGGCTTTCACCTCCACAGAACCTTCAGCCTGAGTGAAGAAAGTCTTTAGTTGGAACTCACCCTGGTTAGGGAAAATCTGTTCAGAGAAAGTCAGTTCGCCGTCATTTACAAAAACTTCCACGAGGGAATGATCGACAAATACTTGAAATTTAAGCGGGCCATCAAAAGGACCAAAATGAACTCGCTCTACGCTGGCAAAAGTCTTATCAAATGTGGTGTCTCCTGAATTTGTACGGTCTACATAGGTTTCATTTTCTTCTGAATTGTATAAGAATAGAGGTGAATAGTCTCATGAGTATTTCGTTTAGGATTTTACAGCCAAAACAATCGAAGCGGAGTTAATGCAATATCGTAATTCACTGGGCGGGGGACCATCCGGAAAGATGTGACCCAGATGGGCATCGCAGACATTGCATGTGACTTCCACGCGAATCATGCCATAGCTGGAGTCTTTGTGATAGGCGATTACATTATCTTCCAGCGGTTGTGTAAAACTGGGCCAGCCTGTTTTGGATTCAAATTTTAAGTTGGAATCAAACAGTAAAGTCCCGCAACAGCGGCAGCCATACAGCCCTGGATCGTGTGCTTCGCAGTACTCACCTTCAAAGGCCCGCTCGGTACCCTTCTTTCTTGTCACCTGATATTGCTCGGGCGTAAGAATTTTTTTCCACTCCTCATCACTTTTCTCAACACGCTTGGGAGGTACAGGGTTTCCTTTGTTGGAAAGTCGCAGGATGTCAATCCATTTCAGCATTAAATTATTATTTGAGGTAGAATTAATAAATATATCAGAAAAACCATAGTTTGATGGCCATGGCAATGATGGAAACGATCATAATTCTTTTTATCCACACCTCGCCTGCCTTTACCGACCAGCGACTGGCATACCAGCCGCCCAGGGCATGACCGATGGCTAGCACGAATCCCGTTTGCCACAGGATCTTTCCTTCCCACGCAAAGACTATTACCGAAACGCCCGTATAGACGATGGCTGCAAACACTTTTACGTAGTTGCTTTTCACCAGGCTCAGATTATTGACCAGACTCAGAACGGCAATCACAAGGAATCCAATGCCAGCCTGAACGAATCCTCCGTATATACCGAGGAAGAAAAAGCATACCGATCCGATGATTTGACTTTTCACCGTGAGTCTTTCTGCACCTTTTGATTTGAATGGATCGTAGATGATCAGGATCACGGCCAGCACCATAACGATGACAAATATTTTGGTAAAGAAGGCTTCGGATACTTTGGATGCCACCAATGAACCGATCAGGCCGCCACCGAGTGAGGCAAGGCCGAGGTACATACTGTACGGCCAGGGAAGGTCAACGCCTTTGCTTCTGAAGCCCCCCACGGCAAAAATATTCTGAAACAACAGCGCCACCCGGCTGGTAGCGTTGGCCATGGTGATGGGCAGACCGATGAATGTAAGAATGGGTACCGAGAACAGGGAGCCCCCACCGCCGATGGTGTTGAGAAAGGCCGCTAAGAACCCTACGACAATGATCAGGGGGTAGTCGTATAATTCAAGCATCGTTTACGTTTGAGAGCAAGTTAGGGGGTGGGCTATTCTATTCAAATTTCAATACGCGCAATTCTACCCTTCGGTTGATGGCCCGGTTTTTTTCTGAATTGTTAGGAGCGATTGGTTTTTGTTCGCCGAAACCTACAGGATTGATCCGTTGGATATCGGTGCCTTGTTTGGTAAGGTAATTCATGACGTTGGAGGCCCTGTTCTGTGAAAGTCTGAGGTTGTAATGATTGCTTCCTTTATTATCGGTGTGTGCTGAAATCTCGATATGAAGGCTGGGGTTCTTTTGCATCAGCTCAATCACGCGGTCCAATTCAAGGAGGGAGCTGGGATTGAGCACCGCGGAGTTACTGGCAAAGGTAATATGTTGCAAGGTCAGTTGGCCGCCAACTTCAATGGGGACCACGGACATGGCGATGCTAAAACCGCCAGGGGGGCTCGGTTCAGCTCCTGCCACCAGGGACATGCTGGAATAGAAAAATCCTTTGTCGCTGCCGGTCATTACCTGATATCGGTCTCCTTTTCTTAACAGCACAACTTCACCGGATTCGGCTATGATCACCTCATCCACATTTTCATTATTGAAGTAAACTTTGATTTTTGTTTTTTGTTTTGACACAATGTTTGTCACTTCGGCGGTGTATTTAACTTTTTCAGGAGCCAGGTGAATGGTCAGCGACATTTCTGATTTTATGGTTTGAGGATCGAACTTCCAATCAATTTTCGATTCAGGAAACAAGACAGCCGATGCTTTCAACTCATAGTCCTTGCCCGCTTTGAGCGTAAGTCTGTACGGATATTCATTGATTTTGACCGAGTCCTCAAATTTTTCCTCGCCGGTTGTAGCGGAAAGGAATGCATTCAAAAAGGAATTGCGATCGTTCTCGTCGATGGTGAGGTTGAGCGTATACGTTGATTTTAATTTGACATAGTGGATAGTTTCAGAGTATTTCTTGTGTTT
>JAYWDP010000392.1:0-3908 GCA_043779775.1 Cyclobacteriaceae bacterium | reverse complement strand
AAAAAGTGTATTCAAATAAATATTCAGGGAATTGTTGTGACCAGGCTTCTTCAATATTTCTTATCGTCGCAGAGGTCTTGTCGGTGCTGATTTTTATGCCCGCATCATAATAGAGATTAAACGGTAGGAGTACTACAGGCCTCATCTCTTGCTGCAAAGACGCCGTGTGAAAATCCTTCACTACACCAATCACAGGGGCGGCAATATCATTAAAACCAATCGTCACACTTTTGCCAATAATATCTTTGGGCGAAGAGAAGCCGAGGGACTTAACCGCAGTCTCATTCACCACGTATGCCCACTGAGTTCCTTCTTTAAGGTTGGCCAGCTTCTCATCACTCTCCTGAAACCAACGACCCTCCAATAATTCAAGCCCATACACATCTTTGTAGTGAACATCCACCGGTTTTATGGCAATTGAGTAGCGATTCGCATCTCCTTTCTCTGTCAGAAACATGCCTGTACCAAAATTATTCTGTGCAATAGGGGCTCCCAATGAAAACGAAACATCCTTAATCTGAGGATCAGTCTGCAATCTATTCCGGAACGCTTCCAATTTCTCAGGCGTCTTTTCCGGGAGACTTACATTGATTACGGCATCCTTTGCAAATCCAAGGGACTTATTTCTGAAAAATGAGAGCTGGCCAGAAACCACCAATGTACAGATGATAAGCACCTGGACAATAAAAAATTGCACGATCACTAATACTTTACGCAACGAAACGCGTGCGTTATCCTGGTACGAAAGCTTGTTCTTTAAGGCTGTCACCGGATTGAACCTCGAAATAACCAAGGCAGGATAATACCCGGACAAGAGTGTCGTGAAAAATACAATCCCCACCAGAAAAACAATTAACTGAGGACTACTAAGCAAGTTCAATCGAATCTCACTTTCCAAGAAATTCCCAATCAGGGGCGCTACAAACTCGGCTATACCCACCGAAAGCAAGGCGGCTACACAGGTAAGTAAAAATGCTTCACTTAAGTATTGCAGCGCCAATTGAAATTGTAGAGCACCCAACGTCTTCCTTACCCCTACTTCTTTTGACCTGTGCACCGAAAGTGCCGTTGACAGATTGATAAAATTCACACAAGCGATTATCAAAATAAATAACCCAATGCAACCCAGCACAACGAGTAAAGAGGCTGATGTAGTGGACGTGCCAGGGTTCTCACCATATTCGGTATCAAAATGAATATTTGAAAGCGGCTGCAGTATAAAATTTTGACGACCCACATCCTCTGGTTGAAAATATTTTTTTATGAACGCAGGGAACTTCTCTTCCATCGATTGCTGTGTGACATTCGGTGGCAGAGCCAAATAGGCAAAGCCGGATGAATTGAGCCCCCATTGGTCCATAGAGAATCCCAGAAATTTCCTGGCCAGGTCGGGCGTCAACGTAGCACGGGAAGCAACCATATTGATGGCCATGTGAGATGGCGTGGCCGGCATCCGGATGATACCCACAACTTCAAGGTCAACAACGTTGTCTAATTTTATATGCTTTGCATCTTTTTTCGAGAGCTTTTTTGCAAATTCCTCTGTCAGAAAAACTTTTCCGGGGCCTGCCAATTCTTTCTTAGGATTGCCTGACACTACCTCAATATCAAACACATCAAAAAACGAGGCGTCGGCAAACATGATGTTCTTCACGCGAGTCTTCTCTTCATCAATGGTCATCAACGATTCGTTCTGAAAATGAAATTGCGTAGAGATGATATCTGGAAAATCATTACTCAATGCCTGGCCCAATGGATAAGGTGTGATGGTGCTCTTCTCCACCCCCGAAGCATCCTTTGTGGCGCGCACAATCCGGTAAATATTTTTTGCGTTGGCGAAGGATGTATCAAAGCTTAGTTCGCGCTTGATGATGAGAAAAATAATTATGCAGGTGGTAATGCCCAACGCGAGGCCCGCCACGTTGATGAACGTATAAGATTTATCGCGTAAGAGTTTTCGGAAGGCGATAGTAAGGTCGTTTTTTAGCATGGTGGATAGAAATTCAACCTCGGTATTCCCAACTTCGGTGCCATAATTGAATTTCCCTAAAAGGGGCCCTTTAAGAGCACTTTATCCTGTCCGCCTGTTCGTATATAGCCGCCGCCGTCCGCTACCGGACATTGAATCTTTTACCCTCTCCGGGTGTTTTATAGATAGTCTTACTACCTTTGCGTGATGATTCAGGAGATTTTTATAGGGGTTATTTTCTTAGCTGCATTGGGCTATGTGGGAAATCTTATCTACAGGAGCTTCCAGGCGAAACATGCCTGCTCAACAGGTTGTGGAAAATGCGCAACAGTTGATCTCGAAAAAATTGAGGATCAAGTGGAATCACGCGCCTAACGCCACCCTCGTACCTTCCGTACAATTCCGGCACATTTCAATTTCACTCCTGGACCTCAACAGCGAACTTCTGAATTCCTGGTAGGCCTTACCCTTCCATATTTTTTCAAACGAATCAACCCGCAGATCGCCCATCACATGGTGGGCATCCTTATCAAAGCAGCATGGCACCACCTTGCCATCCCAGGTGATCACGCAGCTGTGCCACATTTTCCAGCAATGATTCAACAAATCGTTCTTGATTGAAAATGATCCATCCAATTCACGTCGATACCTGGAATACTGATCAAGGGTAGGTATTAGGTCAGAGCCATTCTTATAATTATAAATCTGTGCCGACTTCAAGACTACCTGGTCCACTCCCAATTGTTTGGCCAACGCATACACTTCAGGGACCTGGTGCTCGTTGGGACGGACTACCAGGAACTGAAATATCACATGTGGGGTTTTTGATTTCAATTCCTTTCGCCACCGCAAAATATTCTTTGTCCCTTCTATCACTTTTTCGATATCCCCTCCTATCCTATACGATTCATAGGTTTCTTGAGAAGTGCCGTCGATGGAAATGATCAGCCGGTCGAGACCCGACCTGACGGTTTCCCTGGCATTTACATCATCAAGATAATGCGCATTGGTGGACGTGGCCGTATAAATTCCACTCTCCGAAGCGTACGATACCATTTCCAGGAAATTTGGATTCAGATAAGGTTCTCCTTGAAAATAAAATGTGAGGTAGGAAAGCGTGGATGAAAGCTGATCAATGACATTTTTGAACAAATTCCCTTGCAGCATGCCGGTAGGTCGGGTAAACGACCGCAATCCACTGGGACATTCCGGACAGCGCAAGTTGCAGGAAGTGGTTGGCTCAATGGAAATACTAATCGGAAGGCCACTGTGTGTTGCTACCCTGGTGAGCCGTGAGGCCCAATAACTTGTCCACACCTGTGCCGCATTCCAGGTGCGCCATGGCGTTTGCCTTGACACGATATTGAGCCGATCTTGGAGTGTACCTTCCACGTTTTCAAAAGTACATTCACTTCAGGAATTGTCTCTATCTTTAAGTCGATAATTTCTAAAGCGGACCGATGACCTGCATGAAAAAATTGGTTCTGGTGATTCTAACGGTTGCCAGCCTGGGGGCCCAAAGCCAGAAGTTTGATCTATCTCCACAGGCAAGGGTTTCTATTATCACTTGCGGCCCCTCCCAATCTGAAGTCTTTACAGCCTTTGGTCATGATGCAATCCGCGTGTATGACTCCATCCAGGGCCTTGATTACGCGTACAACTACGGCGTTTTTGACTTCAATAAGCCCAATTTCTATTTGAATTTCGCCAGGGGCATTCCGTTTTACATGCTCGGCGTATACTCCTATTCCGATTTCCGGGATATCTACATATACTACAACCGGTCGGTCACTGAACAGGTGCTGAATCTTTCACAGTCGCAAAAGCAAGCGATATACGATTATCTCGAATGGAACGCCCAGCCAGAAAACGAAAACTATCGCTACGATTATTTTTACAATAATTGCGCCACGAAAGTAAGAGATGTGTTCGCAAATGT
>JAYWDP010000391.1:0-10891 GCA_043779775.1 Cyclobacteriaceae bacterium | reverse complement strand
CTAAAATTGTCTTATCCAGCCGGTCATGGTGAAGTGGGAAAGTAAAAAACTTGGAGACATCCTTCTCCTCGTCAACGGCCTGGTGCTTGCCATCATACTGAATCAATTGGCATCGCTTTATTTCTTCCGGATTGACCTGACGGAAGAAGAGCGTTACACCATTAAAGGGCCTACGAAAGATCTTCTTCAAAAACTGCAGGATGATGTTTTTATTGAAGTTTACCTGGAAGGAGATTTGAATGCGGGCTTCCGCCGATTGCGGAAATCAGTCCGTGAAACCCTGGAAGAATTCCGGACCTATTCAAATAATAAAATTCATTATACGTTTACCGACCCGACCATGGCGAAAGGCCAAAATGCACAACGTGAATTTATGACTGCCCTCGCCTCGAAAGGCATTCAACCGATGAATGTCATCGACAATAACGAAGGCAAGCGGACAGAGAAACTTGTCTTCCCCGGGGCATTGATCTCCTATGCCGGTGCCGAGGTTGGCGTCATGCTTCTGAAAGGAAACAGGGCACAAGGTTCGGAAGAAGTACTCAATCAGTCGATCGAAGGACTTGAATTCGAATTTGCAAGGGCTATTGAAAAGCTATCCAACAATAAAAGGAAGAAAATTGGCCTTGTAAGAGGACATGGAGAGCTCGATAGTTTGCAAATAGCAAGCTTGCATAGCAGCCTGTTGGAGTCCTATGATATTTTTAAAGTGGATTTGAATAAGAAGCAGACCCTTGCATCTTACGATGTACTGATCATCGCCAAACCCACGCGTTCTTTTTCGGAACAAAACAAGTTTGTGCTGGATCAATATTTAATACACGGCGGGAAGCTGTTGTTGCTGATCGACCGGCTGGAAGCCAGCATGGACAGCGCTTCGCGTTCAGATTATTTTGCGTTTCCTTATCCGTTTGGATTGGAAGATCAGCTATTTCACTACGGCGTTCGAATTAATAATGACCTGGTGCAAGATCTGGTTTCACTTCGCTATCCTGTGGTGACGGGAGTCCTCAATGGGAAACCACAGATGACTCCACTCGAATGGCCTTTCTTTCCCATGATCAATCATTACTCGGATCATCCGATTGCGCGCAATCTCGATGCAAGCGCGTTTAAATTTGTCAGTAGTATTGATTCAGTGAAAGCACCAGGCATCCGGAAGACGCCGCTTTTGTTTACATCCGGATATGCCCGCAAGCTGAGTGCGCCCGTCAAGGTGAGTGTCAACGACCTCCGTAAAGAAATTAAACCGGAAATATTTTCAGGCGGCCCCATTGCCGTAGCCTATTTACTCGAAGGAAAATTCACTTCCCTTTATAAAAACCGGTTTCTTCCGGATGGAGTGGATGCAACAGGGTTTCTTCCGGACGGCAAAGATTCAAGGATAATTGTGGTGGCCGACGGTGATCTGGCCAGGAATGAAATAAACCCGCGATCGGGACAGCCCCAGGCATTGGGATTTGATAGTTTTTCAGGATATACTTTTGCCAATGGAGAGTTGATTATTAATATGATTGCTTATCTCACCGATGATGCAGGATTGATCAGCGCCAGGAATAAGGAAATTAAAGTCCGTCCCCTTGATAAGGAGAAAATTCGAAACAACCGGACTTCTTTACAGATCATTAATTTAGTATTACCCATCATGTTAATCATCCTGCTGGGGATATTGAAAAACCATCTTAGAAAAAGAAGGTACAGTCGCTTTGGTCAGGGGCCATCCGCCAACGGCCAAAAGCCAACGGCCATCCGCTAATTTCATATGCAGAAACAAAGGACCTTATTTTTAATTATTTCATTAGGTGTATTAACCGTACTCTCTTTCAGTCTTGCTTTTTTTACGGGAGAGCAACCAAAACCTGAAATTGACCGCGACTATTTCAGGATGATGGACACCGAAAAAATGGATGAGGTAAAGTTGCATTCCACACTAGGCGATGTTGAATTAAAATTTGAGAACAATCGTTGGCGCGTCAATGGTCAATGGGATGCCGATGCTCAGATGATTAAAGTATTGTTTGCGACGCTGAAACAAATCGAGCCAAGAAGACCGGTTGCATCGGCCATCCGGGATTCTGTCTCGCAGCGATTGACGAAGAAAGGTATTCATGTAGCTATTTCTGAAGCGGGTGAAAAACGATTAAGCTTTTTGGCGGGAGGTAATGAAGATAAAACGGAGACCTGGTTTTTGAAGGAGGGAGATACGCAGCCTTATGTGATGACCCTACCGGGCTACCGTGTTTATGCCGCTGGAATTTTTGAGCTCGAGGGAAATGGCTGGAGAAGCAAAAGAATTTTCGATTTTAACTGGAGAAATTTTAGGTCGCTTGCGGTCACCTATCCAAACGAATCCAAGCAGAATTTTGAAGTGGAGATGCAGGACAATTTCTTTGGAATAAAAAACATGAGCCAGGTGGATACCACCAAACTTAATAACTTCCTGGATGCGGTTTCCTTGCTATTGGCTGACCAGTTTGTGGAATCCGCACGTCCGGGCATTGATAGCCTGGCAGCCTTACCGGCAGCAGCACGCTTTGAAATCAAGGATGTGGCCAACCGTACCTATTCACTGGACGTGTTGCAGCCAGGGAGAAAAGACCGGCAAATTTATGGCCGTATGGGCAATGGTGAGATTGTTACGATCGGAAAAAGCAAAATAGATGAGATTGTGAGGCGCAGGGACCATTTTCTTCCCGGTAAGTGAGGGGTAGATTCATTTTTCAAAATCCATTTTCTTCCTAACTTAGCGCACGACAACCAAAACCACTGTTTTACATGAAGTTCATCGTTAACTCCAGCTACCTGCTGAAGCAACTATCTTATATCAACGGGGTGATTACGACCAACCCGGTGGTTCCCATTCTTGAAAACTTCTTATTTGAAATTGACAAGAATCAGCTTACGGTCACGGCCTCCGATCTGCAGACGTCGATGATCACCGAAATAACGGTGGAGTCAAAGGAAAAGGGCAGCATTGCCGTACCGGCTCGTATTCTATTGGATACACTTAAGAATCTTCCTGACCAGCCTGTTACGTTCTCCATTGATGAAGCAACCTACAGCATTGAGTTGAGCTCCGACAATGGGCGATACAAGCTTTCCGGGGAGAACGCTACGGATTTCCCCAAGGTACCGTCGGTGAGTAACGATTTTTCCGCCTCAATTTCATCGGAGGTGCTTGCCCGCGCCATTAACAACACCATCTTTGCCACCAGCAGCGACGAACTTCGCCCTGCCATGACAGGCGTCTACGTCAACCTTGGTGAAAAGAATACAACTTTTGTTGCTACCGATGGTCATCGCCTGGTGCGCTACCGCCGTACGGATGTGAAGTCGGACAATGGCAACACCATCATCATTCCACGTAAAGCGCTGAACCTCTTGAAGGCAACGCTCCCTTCGGAAAATACCGATGTGTCAATTGACTTCAATACAGCCAATGCGTTCTTTAAATTCGGCACGATCCGTATGATTTGCCGCTTGATTGATGAACGTTTTCCCGATTATGAAAATGTAATCCCGGCCGCCAGTACCATTAAGATGACCATCAATCGGACTGATTTTCTCAGTTCACTCAAGCGCATATCCATTTACGCCAATAAAACTACCCACCAGGTGAGACTTAAAATTACCGGCAGTGAACTTCAGGTTTCTGCCGAAGACCTTGACTTTTCAAATGAAGCCAATGAGCGCCTGAGCTGTGAGCACGAAGGGGAGGATATTGAGATCGGCTTTAATGCCAGGTTTATGGTCGAGATGCTCAGCAACCTCGATACAGATCAGATCAAACTGAACATGTCTGCACCCAACAAAGCTGGTGTGATTCTGCCTGTAGAGAAAGATAAAAATGAAGATATTCTGATGCTGGTGATGCCGGTAATGCTGAATCAGTACGTTTAGTAATCGTTGTTAGTTGATCGTTATTCGTTGTTCGACGTGCACTACGAACAACTAACAACCAGCAACTAACAACGATTTTACTTAATCGTTGAAAAATCAAACGAGGTCTCTAAAAACTTTGTATTGAATTTACCTGAGCGGAATATGGCATTGTCCATCAGCGCCAGATGAAAGGGGATGGTAGTCTTCACTCCTTCAATTACAAATTCACTTAATGCTCTTTTCATCCTTGTAATCACTTCGTCCCGTGATTGACCGGTGGTGATCAGTTTGGCGATCATGGAATCATAATTGGGTGGGATGGTGTAGCCGGCATAGACGTGGCTGTCAACCCGCACACCATGCCCGCCGGGGATATGCAGATTCACGATTTTTCCCGGAGAGGGGCGAAACCCATTCTTGGGGTCTTCTGCATTGATCCGGCATTCCATGGCAAACAGGTTCGGAAAATAATTTCGCCCTGAGATGGGTACGCCAGCAGCTACTTTAATTTGTTCTTTGATGAGGTCGTAGTCAGTAACTTCTTCGGTGATGGGATGCTCTACCTGGATGCGCGTGTTCATTTCCATGAAATAGAAGTCTCCATGTTTGTCGACAAGGAATTCGATCGTTCCAACCCCTTCATAGTTAATGGCCTTAGCTCCTTTGATGGCCGCTTCGCCCATGCGCTCACGCAATTCCTGGTTCACAATCGGCGAGGGGGTCTCTTCAACCAGTTTTTGGTGCCTGCGCTGAATGGAGCAATCGCGCTCAGAGAGGTGGCAGGCTTTCCCATATTGGTCACCCACCAATTGGATTTCAATATGACGGGGTTCTTCCACAAATTTCTCCAGATACAGGGCGTCATTCCCGAAAGAGGCGCTTGCCTCCCGACGCGCATCATCCCATGCTTTTTGGAATTCCGATTCATTGTTGATGACCCGCATACCCTTACCACCGCCACCCGCTGTCGCTTTAACAATCACGGGATACTTGATTTCTTTTGCGATTTTCATTCCCTCTTCGATGGAAGAAAGTAATCCATCGGAACCAGGTATCACCGGAACGCCAGCTTTCCTCATGGTGTCTTTGGCCGTTGCTTTGTCGCCCATCGACTCAATCATGGCAGGCGTTGGGCCGATGAATTTGATTCCGTATTCCTGGCACACGGCTGAGAACTCCGCGCGTTCCGACAAAAAACCGTAGCCCGGGTGAATGGCATCAGCATTGGTGATTTCAGCCGCGGAAATAATGCGAGGAATATTGAGGTACGATTCTTTGCTGGGGGCTGCTCCGATACACACGGCCTCATCCGCAAAACGAACATGAAGGCTTTCTCGGTCCACTGTGGAGTAAACAGCTACTGTTTTGATGTCCATTTCCTTGCAAGTGCGAATGACCCGCAGAGCAATTTCTCCCCGATTGGCTATTAATATTTTTTTAAACATGTTTTACGTTTTTGAATCGCCAGATTTAACTTCGAATAATTCAGGCAAAAAATCCTTGCCTGAATTATTAATTAATCCAGCTCAACGACAAATAATACCTGGTCATACTCTACCGGAGTGGCATTTTCTACCATGGCCTTCACCACGGTACCGGAGACTTCCGATTCAATTTCGTTGAAGAGCTTCATCGCCTCAATAATGCAGACGGTCTGGCCTTTGATAACCTTGTCGCCTACAGAAATAAACGGAGGGGTGTCAGGATTAGTAGAGCGGTAGAATGTACCGATCATAGGTGACTTAATATCCGCAGGTTTCTTTCCGGCACTGACCGGCTTTTCCTGCCTGGGTGCTGCGACGGCTGCTGCCGGGGCAGCCTGCAGGGTCATGATGGGTGCAGGCGTCGATTTCATTACTTTTTGATCTGACTCACGCTTCACATGAAGCTTAAGTTCTTTTGTCTCAATGTTGACTTCATTCAGGCCTGATTGAGAGATAAAGTCAATGAGGTCGCGTATTTCAGATGTTTTCATTTCAGAAATGTTTGATTTGGGTCCTTCTGACTTGCCATTGGTCAGTGATTTGGATTTTCCTTTGGGTGCGGGATCCTTACTCATGGGTTTGAATGTTTATTTAACGCGTTCGATGTATTCACCGGATTGCGTATCAATTTTTACATTATCTCCGGTGTTAATGAACAGGGGCACCCTGATTTCCGCTCCAGTTTCAATAGTTGCCGATTTTAACGTACGGGTTGCTGTATCGCCTTGTACACCTGGCTCCGTGTAAGTCACTTTCACTACGACTTGATTGGGAGGTTCCGCAGTAATCGGGTTGGTACCATTTTCAAAAGCAATCATGAGCATGATCCCTTCTTTTAGATATTTCACTGAATTACCAAGCAATGCTTTGTCGATATACACCTGTTCGAAAGTGTCATTGTCCATGCAAACGAGACTGTCACCATCCGTATATAAAAATTGATAATTTTTGGTCTCAACGCGCAACAGGTCTACAGAATCTCCAGGACGAAAGCGGTTTTCAGCGAGCTTGCCATTGCGCAGGTTCCGCATTTTTATTTGATAGAAGGCGCGAAGATTGCCGGGTGTGCGATGCTGCAATTCTTCTACTTGCATAATGTCACCATTGTACCGGATATAATTTCCTTTGCTCAGATCAGAGATAGTCGCCATAAAAAATGAATTGTGAAGTTACTAATGAATTAACTATTTACAAGTGAATGGATTAGAGTCAGATCAATGACTATCGTATGCCCATTTGACATAGATGGCGCCCCAGGTAAATCCTCCGCCGAAAGCAGCTAGGATCAGATTATCTCCTTTTTTTAATTTCTTTTCATAATCCCAAAGTAAAAGAGGGATCGTGCCAGCGGTGGTGTTTCCGTATTTTGCAATATTCATCATCACTTTGTCTTCGGTGATGCCCACGCGGTTGGCGGTGGCGTCAATGATTCTTTTATTTGCCTGATGCGGAACTAACCATTGAATGTCAGATGCTTTTAGATGATTGCGTTCAACAATTTGTGCCGCTACGTCGGCCATATTGGTCACAGCGAATTTATAAACCGCCGACCCTTCCTGATATACAAAATGTTGACGTTTGTCCACCGAATCATGCGAAGCGGGAATGCGGCTGCCACCGGCTTTCATATGGAGATAACTTTCTCCGTTCCCGTCACTTTTAAGGAGTGAATCTATAACACCAACATTTTCGGTAGTGGGTTCCAGCAGGACACATCCGGCGCCGTCGCCGAAAATAATACAGGTGGTTCGGTCAGAGTAGTCCAGGATAGCCGACATTTTATCTCCTCCAATTACCACGACTTTTTTATAAATCCCGGACTGAATAAAGCTGGCGCCAGTCACCAAAGCATATAAGAAACCGGAGCAGGCAGCGCCCAGGTCATAGCTGAAGGCATTGGTAGCCCCAACGGCCGTTGCCACGATATTGGCAGTGGCTGGAAAAGTCATGTCTGCGGTGACTGTGGCAAAGATGACGAGATCAATTTCTTTGGGGTCAATTTTAGTTTTCCTCAGCATTTCTTTTACAGCCTCAATCCCCATGACCGACACGCCCTGGTTCTCGCCTTTCAAAATTCTCCTTTCCTTGATGCCTGTGCGGGAAGTGATCCACTCATCGTTGGTGTCCACCATGGTTTCCAGTTCTTTGTTGGTGAGGATGTAATCAGGTACGTAACCCCCTATACCTGTGATCGCTGCTTGGATTTTATTCATGATATTAACGGAACATCTTAAAAAACAAATGCCCGGCTGATACCAGCCGGGCGGAGTTTACGCTATTGTTTACACTGACTCTTATAGTCTGTGATACAGAAAGATTTATTACTGAATAATTTAAAAAGGATCATGCTAAAATTTATGCCAGCACTTCTTTCTCCATAACGATGTTACCCTTGTAATAGAGTTTCCCTTCGTGCCAGAAGGCGCGGTGAGGCAAGTGGTGCTCTCCGGTGGTAGGGTCAACGGCAAATTGTTTGGGGACCGCCTTGTAATGAGTCCTTCTTTTGTCTCTGCGGGTTTTCGAGGTTTTTCGTTTGGGATTTGGCATAACGTTTTATTTTAACTTTTTCAATTTTTCCCACCGGGGATCGATGGCATCCTCTTCTTTATTATTTGCTTCAATTGGTGAAGAGTAAACCAATTGTATTTCACTTTCTTCAAGATTGTCGTTGATATACTTCGGATGTAGCCTTTTCATGGGTATAGCCACCACGATAAGTTCGTAGATATACTGCCCCAGGTCCAGACTCACCTGCTCATGGGTGATGAGTACAATTTCATCACTTAGTTCTTTCTCTTCCTGACCATACTTGAACAGAATCATGCGATCCAAATCCATAGGATAGTCAAAAGGCTCCAGGCACCGGTCGCAGGTAAGGTGCGCGTTGCCCTGGATGTGAAAACTCGCTTCGATCAGGGTTTCGCGCTTATCCAGGATTACGCCAACCTTAAACAGACCACTTTCCAGCAATGTCTGGCCATATTGCCCAAAAAACTCATCGCCAAGCTCAAAATCAAATCGATGGGCTTTCTGGCTTAGGCCGATGATATTTACCGTATAGTTCTGCGCCCTCATACTACCCAAATAAGCGCGCAAATTTATCAGGATTTTCTGGATTTGACCCGGATTTTAGAGATTTATGGAAATGCCGTCCGGAAACAGGGGATTATTATGATCGGCTAAGTGAGCCTATATTTCTCAAAAACAGTCTTTTTAAGCTCTTCAGAGCTTTTTTTTCAAAGTTCTCAACTAAATAGTCAACGACATTTTTATTGTACCCCAGCTTAAAGGTTTTATTGTCCGTTTACCTTCTGGGCGCGGTTCTTAATAATATCAGTGGCCACAAAGATGGCCTGCCGTAAGGAACTTTCATCAGCCATATTTTTTCCCGCGATTCCATAGGCGGTTCCGTGATCGGGTGAGGTGCGCACAGCAGGAAGCCCTGCCGTAAAATTTACTCCACTGTCAAAGGCGATGTATTTAAAAGCCACCAGCCCCTGGTCGTGGTACATGGATAATATGCCGTCGAACTTGGTATGTTGCCCGGAGCCAAAGAAGCCATCGGCAGGAAAAGGGCCAAACACAAGTTTGCCTTTACTTTTCAGGTCTGCGATGACAGGCTTGATAACATTCTCCTCTTCATCGCCAATCAGACTTTCGTCTCCAGCATGGGGATTCAATCCTAGTACGGCAATTTTTGGCTTGCCGATATGGAAGTCATTCTTTAGTGAGAGCTCCATCAGCCTTATTTTCAACTCTACACGTTCTTTGGTGATATATTTTGAAACATCCTTGAGGGGCACATGCTCTGTAACCAATCCAACTTTCAATGAATCACTCACCATAAACATGAGGCTTTCCATGGCCTCAAAAGTCTGGGTGAGGTACTCAGTGTGACCCCGGTAAGGAAAGTCATCACCAAAGATCGTGTTCTTATCGATGGGCGCTGTCACCATTCCGTCAATGAGGCCTTCTTTCACTTCTTCCACCACTTTCTTCAAACTCATCAAGGCAGCATGACCCGCTTCTTTCGACGGCACACCGGGTGTTATTTTTATCTCCTCTTCCCAGCAGTTTACCACATTAATAACTTTGGGGAAAAACTGTCCTTTGCTTTTAACCTGGCTGTAATTAAATTCTTCCATGCCCATCAACTTGCGATAATAGGAGAGTACCCGGGTAGATCCATAGATCACCGGAGTGATTACATTGAGGATACGATTGTCAGCCAAGGCTTTGATGACCACTTCGGGGCCGATGCCATTCACATCTCCAAGTGTGATGCCGATGCGAGGTTTATTCTGAGTTTGGGGTAAATTCATAGTATTCGATCGTTGCAAGTTATATAATTTCGAATGATGGTACGTCCGAAAAAATTTCTTGGTCAGCATTTTCTGAAAGACCTAAACGTTGCGCACAAGATCGTGGAAAGTTTAGCCTTGCCCGAATCGGAAAAATCTGCCGTATTGGAAATAGGACCCGGTATGGGGGTGTTGACCCGGTTGCTGCTAGAGAAGAGGAACTTTGACCTGTTCCTTATCGAAATTGATTATGAATCGGTAGATTACCTTAAACGGGAATTTCCGGAAGTGTCCGACCGGATCATTTCGGGTGATTTTTTAAAAATAGACTGGTGGACAGGAATCAAGGGTCAGCTCAACATCATCGGCAATTTTCCCTATAATATTTCTTCACAGATCTTTTTCAATGTGCTGGAACACCGTGACAAGGTGTGCCAGGTAGTCTGTATGTTGCAAAAAGAAGTGGCCGATCGTATCTGTTCAAAGCATGGCAGCAAGGTATATGGCATTTTGAGCGTCCTGTTGCAGGCATTTTATGATATCGAATTTTTGTTTAAAGTTTCTCCCGGCGTTTTTAGTCCTCCTCCCAAAGTCATGTCGGCCGTCATCCGGCTGAAGAGAAATGAAAGGGCGAAACTGGATTGTGACGAAACACTCTTTCAGTATGTGGTGAAACAAGCGTTTCAAAAGCGGAGGAAAACCTTGCGCAACGCACTGAAACATCTAAATTTGCCGGGCCCCCTCGTTGCCACCAAGCTGATGGACAAACGCCCGGAGCAGTTATCAGTCGAAGATTTCATTTTTTTAACCCGGTCCATTCAAGCTGATGAAGGAGTTCGTAGAATTTGAGCTGACAAAAGAGTTTAGGGACCGGTTTCAGGAAGCGCTGGACCAACGCGACGGACAATTTATTCGCGATAGCCTGCAAGATGTCAACCCGGCGGATATCACTACACTCTTGTATGAATTCAATTCGGAAGAATCCAAGTATTCGCTGGACCTGCTCCCGCTGGATGTCAGGTCCCTTATTATCAAAGACCTTGACAGCGAGACCCGTGTGGCGTTTCTCAAGATTTACGAACCTCAGGAGATCGTCCAGATTGTCAATCTGCTCGATTCTGATGATGCGGCAGATATTCTGAATGAGTTGCCAATCAAGACACGCGAAGAAGTAATTGTCGGTCTGGATGCTGAACTACGGTCCCAGGTAATAGACCTCCTTCG
>JAYWDP010000390.1:0-10901 GCA_043779775.1 Cyclobacteriaceae bacterium | reverse complement strand
CAAAATGCGAAGCCAGTTTTGGGAAAAACATGAATGACCTCAATGTCACCTGTTCAAAAGGCTGGTATAAATTGTCGCCATTCTCGGCTTACAATGGTGTCCAGGGAATTACCAGCGATGGCATCAAACTGGATGCTACCATCCCCAACGAGCAAGCAAAGCAAATGGATGATGATGCCCTTGCCATTATGAATGGGTCGCAAGTGATTGTACCGGGAGAGGAAGGATTAAAGGATATCCGCGTTGTGGAGGCAATTTACAGATCGGTTGCTGAAAGGAGAAAGATTAGTATCACCTAGACAGATACCAGTGGCTTGAGCCAAGGATATAAATTGCTTTATTTAATACTATGTAACTAATTGATAAATAATAGTTTAATAGTTATTTAATGAAGCTAATTTTTAATAGCATTTTTTGCGCCTTGTCAGGATTCAAACTTACTTCATATAAGGTTCGATCGTCACAATAGTCCCATCCGACCGGTACGTAAGTTCGGTCACCTTTACACTTCTCAGGTGAGTCTTGCCTCCGGACAAATCACTGTCATGGTAAAACAAAAACCATTTTCCATTGATCTCAAGGATAGAATGATGGTTTGTCCAGCCAATCACCGGATTCAATATGATGCCTTGGTACGTAAATGGACCCATGGGGCTATCCCCGATTGCATAGGCGATAAAATGGGTGTCGCCGGTAGAATACGAAAAATAATATTTGTCCTTGTATTTATGCATCCACGAAGCTTCAAAGAACCTCCGGTCATGATCTTTGGTCAATAATGGTTTGCCCTCAGAATCCAGAATTTTAATGTCTTTTACAGGGCCGTCAAACTGCAGCATATCTTTGCTCAACCGCGCTACCTTGGGACTTAACGCCGGCTCCTCATCTTTTAGTCCATCTGTCTTAGAACCATTTGCATCATACTTGCCGGTGGCCCACCGTTGCAACTGACCGCCCCAGATTCCTCCGAAATACATGTAATACTTTCCGTCATTATCTCTGAAGACCGCTGGGTCAATGCTCATGCTTCCGTTCATGGGACTAGATTCAGCTTTAAAAGGGCCTACCGGTGATTTGCTTGTCGCAACACCAATATGGAATACATCTTCTTTGTCTTTCGCAGGAAAGTATAGATAATATGTCCCGTTATTAAATGTCGCATCCGGCGCCCACATCTGCCGGCTGGCCCAGGGAACCTCTGTGATATCCAAAGCAACGCCATTATCTGTAGTCTTTCCGTTAATGCTATCCATGGATAGGATATGATAGTCTTTCATATCAAAATGAGAGCCCATATCATCTTCAGCAACATTTGACTCAATGTCATGGGAAGGGAAGATGTAAATCTTGTCGTCAAACAGATGGGCCGCAGGATCCGCGGTATACATATGCGTCACCAAAGGCTGAGAAATGGGAACGGGTTGAGCATCGGCTTTTTTCTGCAGGCTGTCCGTTTTATCCTGATTTTCAGTACGTTTCCCCTGCTGGCAAGCATTGAACAAAATCGAGAGTGTTATCATCGCGATAACCTTAAACTGGAATTTTACTTTCAGTGACATTGTGAGGTAATTAGTTTTTAATGTGTTGAAGGAATAGGGGTACGAATTTCAATAATTTGATTGTTAGGATTGAAATGATCGACATAGCGGGTGAATGTACGGCCTGCGATAAAGTCCTGGAGTTCTTTTTCTGCCGCTCCCCGGTTGGTACCGGTAAACTTTACCAGGTACACATTTTCGCCAGGTTTTTCAATTGTAACGTTTGTCATTGATATCGGTGAAAATCAAGATGGAAAGCTACTCAATACGGGGGAAAGGTCAATAGGAAGGCGAGTCATCCGTGTGAGTATTTTCTACCGATGCCCCCAATCAATGAAAGTAAAATATGCTTCAGAGAATCGCCCTCAAAGATTTGAGATCACTATTCCTTTACCCTTGATTTTCTCAATAAAATAAAGTTATATTTGGATATGGCTCTTTTTATATTGAATAAGTTGCGCTAATACTTGCCCATGGCTTCCATCACTCCTGATTTTGAATATGACATTTTTGTAAGTTACCGGCACAATGACAACAAATATGATGGGTGGGTCACAGAATTTGTAGAGAAGCTGAGCCAGGAACTGGATGCCACCTTAAAGGATAAGTTATCCATTTTTTTTGATAAGGATCCAAAGGAAGGCTTACATGATTCACATCAGGTAGATCAGTCCATTACCAGTAAGATCAAATCACTCATATTTATTCCTATTATTTCACAAACGTACTGTGACACCAAGTCTTTTGCCTGGCAACAGGAATTTAAATCCTTCAAGTCTGAATCTGAGACCGATAGCTTGGGGAGGAATGTAAGACTCACCAATGGAAACTTTGCTTCACGTATCCTTCCAGTCAAAATTCATGATATTGATGTCGACGATGTAAAACTCCTGGAATCTGAATTGTCAGGTGTGTTGCGCTCCATTGATTTTATTTATCGCGAAGCCGGGGTAAACCGATCATTGCGTGCTGTGGATGACGAGCGATCGACGCCCAGCGGAATCCTGTACCGCAATCAGATCAATAAACTGGCCAACGCTATCAAGGAAATTATTCAGGGAATCAGGCTGGCAGCGCGAGGAGAAATTCCTCCCACCGTCAGGCATGACCTCACAGCGCGTCAAATAATTCCGAATACATTTACAACGTCATTGCCTTCTTCCATAAAAGTTCAGGTTATTGATCGGCAAAAGCCCAATGTCTACCTGGCATGGACATCCAATGACTTGAAAGAACGTCGTGAAGAGATGGCCCTCATTCTGCAAAAGGCAGGATTCAATGTGTTGCCGGCAATCGATTGCCCCGCGGATGACGAAACCTTCAAAGCCAGGGTGGCCGAGGAACTGAGCCGGTGTCAATGCACGCTCCATATGTTAAGCGGCGAATTTGGAAGACGATTCGAATCGAACGAAGAAGAATCTTTCCCGCAATACCAATTTGAACAAGCTAAGCAACGCCTGGCGAGCGATGCAGATTTTAGCGCTTTCGTTTGGCAGGTTCCAGATGCTTCTCAAACGGTAAAGCCTGCCCAGCAGAACTTTGTGAAATACATACGGAACAACATTACCAAAAACATGATGTTCTCGAATAGCCCTGGACCGATGCATTTGGTAGATGATATCCGGGTAGTGATGATGAAGCAGGATTCAACGGTATATGATTCTAAAGACACTGACATCTTTTTTATCTTCAATCAGCAGGATGAGGTGGACGCCAAACTCATTACGGATATGATCAGCAATGAATATCCTATTGAAATTATGAATATCCTGCCGGACGGTGAAGACGCCTACCGTGAAATATCAACGCAACAAATTCAAAGAAGCAAACTGGCTGTCGTCTATTTCAAATATGCTGCCGACTGGGCCTTGCCCTTCATCAAACAAATCTGGAAACAAGTAGGAGGAGCCTCTTCCCCTACTCCACTTTTCCTGATTGGCGAAGACGACCCACGGAGCAACATGGCAAGAAATTTCAAAGCCCCTAAGGTAGTATCAACTATTGTTTCTAAAGCAAATGTTGCGTCTGAGGTGAAGCGTGTATATACCACCGTTGTCCAATTAAAGTAATAATATGATTTAAGAACAAGGATTAACGATTTTAGATTTAGGAAGTAAACAGAAAATATGTCCGAGGACCATCAAATCTGCCCCTACACCGGCCTCCGTTCCTTCACTGAAGAGGAGTCGTTGTATTTCAAGGGCAGAGATGAACACATTATACAGGCCACCGAACAACTGCAACGTCAAAAGTTCCTCATGCTCACAGGTGCCTCCGGCGATGGCAAGTCATCGCTGGTCTATGCAGGCATTATCCCCAATGCGAGGTCTGGCTTCCTAAAATCTAAATTCAGCCAATGGTGTGTGGCTGACTTCAGACCGGAACGGACACCATTCAAAAACCTCGCCCAGTCGCTGGCCCAACAATTGGCAATAGCCAATCCTGCTACCGTTGAATCTGAACTACATCATGGATTTTCAGCACTGGTCGACCTGTATAAGAATTCAAGTCGCTATCTGGATACCGAATCGGTTGAGTGGGCAAAGGCGGATGATCCCCAGAAGGGTTCTCTCAAACGCCAGGCTGCCAATCTCATTATCCTGGTCGATCAGTTCGAAGAATTCTTCACTAATCCTGAAAATTATCACCAGGGCGTACCATCGGGTGATTCAAACCTTGTATTAAATCTTTTACTGGAAACGGCGAGGATTGCCATGGACGAAGACCTTCCAATTTATGTGATCTTCACCATGCGGTCTGACTATATTGGCCAATGTGCTGCATTCCGCATGTTGCCGGAATATATTGGGTTCTCACAGTTCTTTGTTCCCCGCCTGAACCGCACCCAACTCCAGCAAGTCATTGAAGAACCGGCTATACTTAGTGGCAATCGGATTACACGAAGGCTGACCGAGCGATTGATCCATGATATTGCGGAAGGCGTGGACCAGCTTCCTATCTTACAACATGCTCTGAACCAGATCTGGCATGCAGCCGATAGTGGCAAAGAAGAAATGGACTTACTCCATTATGCGATGGTGGGTGGCATGCCGGCGGGTGAATTGCCGGATGAGCAGGGTCAGGCTTTCGCGAAGTGGTACAGTCAACAGCCGGAAAAAATCAAATCCTTTTACAAGGAGCCAAACCTGCAAAACGTGTTGGATGCCCATGCGAACAAACTGTTTGAGCTGGCTGCAGAGACTTATCGTAAAAAGACCGGAAAAAATTTGGATGATGCCTTCGCGAAGGAGATTATGCGGGCAGCATTCTGTTGTCTTACCAAGATTGATCAGAGCCGGGCCGTTCGCAACAGGATGACCTTGAGTGAAATTGCAAACATCCTGAACCACCCATTAGCAGATACCCGGACCGTAGGACAGATATTGGATATTTTCCGGGAGCCGGGGAACACATTCATTCGTCCCTTTATCATGGAAGCCCCCGACTCCATTACGCTGTCCGAGGACGACGTGCTGGACATCACCCACGAAAGTCTTATTCGAAACTGGGAATTACTCGGAAGCTGGGCCAAACAAGAGTTTACCAATTATTCCATCTCACAGGATTTTGAACAACAACTTGACCGATGGGTAGAGAGCGGCAAGTCATCCGACTTTCTCTTATCCATGGGTCCCCTCACCTACTTTGAAGGCTGGTATGCAAAAGTCAAACCCAATGCATGGTGGATTGCCCGATACCTGCCCGAAGATGAGACTCAACAAGGGAAGTTCGAAAAGGCTTCCACCATCCTCGCCAATGCAAAGGAATTCCTCCGGCGGAGTGCCCGCAAGCATGCTGTCACACGCATGATCATTAAGTACGGCCCTCGTAGAATTGCGGCGGTGCTTGCACTGATGGGATTAGTAGTTCTGACTTCGTTTGGAGTCAAAAATTATATCGAACAACAGAATTCTTTTGTTCTGAATAAAATTAAAGATGAATCCCTTC
The DNA here is from genome assembly GCA_043779775.1 of Cyclobacteriaceae bacterium. Classification (GTDB taxonomy): domain Bacteria; phylum Bacteroidota; class Bacteroidia; order Cytophagales; family Cyclobacteriaceae; genus ELB16-189. The sequence goes on along the minus strand of JAYWDP010000390.1, from coordinate 5,415 downwards.
AGCTGGCAGGCAATCGAAAAGTAGCACTCCAGGACAAAGCCATCCTTCTTGCAGAAAATGTCAGGCTCGGGCTTTTGACTATTCCTGAAATCGCAGCCGGTATTGATGATCCTATTGATCGGATTGATGCGCTTGCAGGAATGAGTACGTCCTTGGTCTATCAGGGGGCACAGCAACCTGAAAAAGAAATCTATCAAAGTCTTAGCTTGGTTGACAGCCTGCTGCGGGCGATCCCTGTAGCTCTCGCCACACCGCAGTACAAGGACGTGTTGCGGGAGGCTAATGAGCAAATGATTACGCTCGAATTAGCCTATTACTTCAACCCTAAAGAAAGAATGGATGGCCTGGTAAAGCAAAACGCCAAGACGATTGCTCGTTGGATTTTGCTGATCGCCAGGGAGAAGCCATCCGCTTACACTGACATTGCCAACTTCAATACCGGCATCGAAAACGCAGTTAATCACAATGCGTTCTCACAGGAGGAGTTATACGAATTGATATCCGTGCTTTCCCCTTTTGAAAACTCCCATGCAGACGAATGGGTAACCACAAATTTTGCTAAAGAAAAACTGTGGGAAAAAGGCATTGGTAATTATGCTTATGCATTTAACGGCCAGTATCAGGAGCTGTCTTATTTATATGGAGCCATAGGGAATTCCTCCAAGGCCCTCCAGTGCATTGATACTTTACTGAAGCATAATCAGAAATATTCAGAAAATAATTATTCAAACATGCCGGACCATGCTGTGCATATTGCTGCCACTTTTTATAAGTACGATCAGATCGCAGCCATGGATCAGTTTGTCAAAGGGTATTGCGAAAGAAAAAAAATCACACAGGCAGAATTTTATAACCGATTGACAGCGCTCGCACGCTCCAGTCGATTTACAGGATTGCGATTGAACTATTACCCCTTTGAAAATAAGGCATACAATGGTATTCTGATGTTCACGTACTATGATGATTTATCTTTCTTTTTCAGAAAATACAGGGAGGCTATAAGCAACTCCTTAAGTTCTTTGGATGATAGAAATCTTTACACTTCTCTCTCATACAAGGATGAGGGAGTTGACAAAAGCATGGTCGCTGAGCACAGCAACACTTCTATTGACTCCGATGAAGTTACTTCACTGTTCGACTCTGCCCTCTATTATTATCACAAAGTAAGCAAGACCTTCCTCGACCGAAAGATTCCGATGTACAATAATTTCACAACATTTCCGCTTAAGTCCCTCTTTCTTTATCCTGACATGACCACATCTTTTTATCCGGGTGAACCCAGGTTTGGCTATGATTACTATTCAAGCGGCAGTTTTCTCCGCTACATCCTTAAGAGAGATCTCATCAGTGTTCTTTATCCATCGGCAGATGAACTTATTTTCATAGAGTACTGGCTCAATGAATATGCATCTGTAAAAAGTCGGAGGCACTTTGTGATCAGAATGCCAATTGATGATAAGGTTTTCTTAAATTTATATAGACGCATTGCGGAAACGGGGAAATCAAAAATGTTGGATTTGACTGAACTGCAGTTTATCCTGGGACACCATTATTCGATGACGGATCAAAAGGACAGTGCACTTTACTTTTATCAGCAAATTGATTTGACCAAGGTAATCAGCCTCTTCGGCAATGCAAACCCCGTTGCGATCATGCCGCAAGTGGGCCATGCCATCAGCGACTTGTGCCATCATGGCGAATTTAAAGAAGCATACCGCTTTATACTGGCATTCAAGAAGCCGGTAAATCGCTCCGCCCTATATGCATTCGCTGCACAGGAACTCCAGCTCGCCAAGGAAAATTCTCCTTTTATCGATCAACTAATCGACTCTTCCAAAGCGGAAATGCTCAGGGTGGAAAGAACAGGCGTTGACCAGCAAAGCCGACTCCAATTCCCTTATGCTCTTGCCATGAGAAACCAGGGTCAGGACCTACAAGAAGCCGCGAATTCCATTAAGAATGTATCATTCAAATTAGCTGTACAGCAACTTATTGCACGATCAATAGCGTTTCACGGACAGCTTTATCGATCTTATGAGAGCATACCTCCTGCTACCAGCAAAGCTGACCGGGCAGTTTTTGACTGGTTCATTTTGCATGGTTACGCAGAGGGCAATCGGGAGTCAGCAATAGCCTGGAAGGATTATACAAATTATCATCGTTTTTGGTACCAGCGACCCTTAATTTATGACGATGAAACCAACTGATTATTCACCTGAATGTCCCTATGCAGGACTCCGCTCATTTACGGAGGATGAATCTTTGTATTTCAAAGGTCGTGATTCACAGGTAGAGCAGATCTCTGATTTGTTGGAACAAAGCAAATTCCTGATGGTGACGGGTGCTTCCGGAGAAGGGAAATCTTCATTGATTTATGCAGGACTGATACCTAATGCACGTGCAGGTTTTTTCAAAGCTCAATATACCAATTGGGTGGTGGCGGACTTCAGACCGGAAAGAAGTCCATTGTCCAACATGTCTGCAGCCATTGCAGAAGCTTTGGGTGCAGGGAAGGATACTGTGGACACTGAACTGCGAAGGGGCTATTCTTCCCTCATCGACTTGTACCTGAATTCAGGATTGTATAATGATGAGAGTGATGCTGGATACGCTGGCCTTTCCGATACACTAAAAAAAGAGCGCAAGAGAAAGGCAGCCAACCTCCTCGTGATCGTTGACCAGTTTGAGGAATTCTTTACTAATCCTGAGAACTTTTCAAACGAGACACCTTCAGAGGATTCTCAGGTCGTAGTCAATCTGGCACTGGAGACCGCGCGCATTGCCCTCAAAAGAAATTTGCCAGTGTACGTGGTCTGCACCATGCGCTCAGATTTCATCGGCCAATGCGTTGCTTTCCGGGGATTACCCGAATACATTGGCTTCTCACAATTTTTCGTTCCGCGACTTAAGCGCAAAGACTTTAAACAGGTTATCGAAGAACCCGCCATACTCAGCGGCAACAGAATCTCCCAGCGATTGATTGAACGTATTGTGTACGACCTCGCAGAGGGAGTGGATCAATTGCCCGTACTACAGCACGCCCTCAGCCAGATCTGGCTTGCAGCAAGCCAGGGCTCAGAAGAAATGGACCTCATCCACTATGCTATGGTGGGCGGCATGCCCGCAGTTGAATTACCGGATGAAGATCAAATTAAATTCCAACATTGGCTTGAAGGACAACCTGATTTCAAGAAAAATCTTTTAAGGACAACCGGCCTTCATAAAATTATTGAATTTCATGCAAACGTATTGTATGAAGGAGCCTGGTCCCATTACAATCAACTGCAACCCCAGCGGCCTATCACCATACAGACCACCAAGAGGGTAATTGCCATGACCTTTGCCTGTCTTACTAAAATTGACAACAGCAGGGCGGTTAGAAACCGAATGACACTTCGTGAGATCACCAGGATTATTAATGACCCCGGGTTGACCATTGAACAGGTTGGGGATATTCTGACCCTATTCCGGGAAGAAGGAAATTCCTTTATTCGTCCTTACAAAACTTCCGATCCTGCTACCCATCAACTTTCAGCTGACAGTGTCCTGGATATCACACACGAAGCATTGATTCGCAACTGGAACAAACTCAATCAATGGGCTAAAACAGAATTTGAATTTTACGAGACCTGGATTGATTTCAGAAAACAACTGCGACGCTGGAAGGACAGTGGAAAACAAAGAGGCTACCTATTGCCACTCGGTCCGCTTACCTATTTTGAAAATTGGTATAGTGAATGTAAACCCAATCCTCCCTGGATATCCCGGTATACAGATCAGGATTCTGAATTGCCTGAAAAATTACTTTCGGAAACGCAGGAGTATCTCAAACGAAGCAGTCGTCGCGTACTGATATCAAGGACATTCATGAAATACGGAACGCAGCGGGTAGCCACCTTTGCGGCCATTGTCCTCATGATGATCATGAGTGGATTCTATTGGAATGATGCCATCAACAAAAAAAATGAAAGAGTTATTGCAAGGATAACCGGCTCCGCTGAAAAGCTGTTGCGCAGCGAGGATGTGCGCAACGAGGAAAAGGGAACCTACCTGATTGTACAGGAAGGCCTTAAACCCGGTTCGTTAGTCCTCGCCCTGAAAGCACTTGACAATCCGAAAGACCGGGTTTCCATTGCAATCGACAGCTATCTCACCATGCTTACTGTCGATAACCATTTCAATCTCCCTGTTAAGCTTGAACTTTGCAGCTTCATCGAAAATGAACTTCATTCATTTGAAGCAAATGGCAAGGATGACGCCTTCCTTCTCAGGCAGGTCAACCGCTACCTGGTACGATTGGTATTCGATCAATACTATAATCCACAAAATACTTTTAATGAACGGTCTCACGATATGACGGAACTTCTTCATACCCTGATTTTAAAATTTTACAACAATACGCCCAAATTCGAGGCTTCCGTCCCTACTGAACTGAACCAGGCTTTACAATTATGGCTGACGCTGAGCAAGCCAGGTCAGGATCAAATCTCAGAAATGTTAGCGTCCATCTCGCCATTTTCTTCAAGGGGTGAAGTTGGATTTAGGGTCTATTATCAAAAAGGGAGTTACGATTTTGATGGAGCCCGCAGCCTTGATTACAACGGGGGATACCACACCCTTGCCCTTCTCTATGCAGCCGCCGGAGATGAAAATAAAGTGATTGCCTGCTTTGAAGAAAGTAAAGTCCTCCCTGAATATTTCACTGGCAGGTTGTTTAGTAATTACAATAACGTCATTGGCTTTTTCTACCGATACGGACACCGATCGAAAGTACCCACAGTGATGAAGTGGATCAGTACGGCATTTGCGGAAGACTCACCCAAGGGGATCTTTAAAAATATACTTAACCGTTCTGGTTATTTGAGCCGATGGCACTTTATGAATTTCATCAAATTCTCAAGAAATTTTGGGGGATACTTCAATCTCAATCTCTATTGGGCAGATCGTGAGCAAGTCAATCAAATTGCTGAGGATTATGAAAAGGTCCTGAATTCCCTTCCGGATAAAAATGAACAGAACTTCCTGCTGGCCATGCACCACAAGCGGCTTGCCATGTTTGAGGATAAGTACAATTTTGACCGAGGGTTACCGAGAGATCAGAATCATTCATTCGCAGTGCTCGACAAGGCTATGGCATATTTTAATGCGGTAGATCCGGTTTACCTGAAAAACAAGACGTCCCCCGTAATCCCTTATTGGAGCGATGGCGTCCGCACGCCGGAGATTATGAACCGTCATTTATTCATCTACCCGGATTATATGGATGGATGGTTTAGCAGAACCTATCACACAGACCTTTTTTTCAGATATCTGAATGAAAAAAAGCTGCTGGACAAGTTTTTCTCAGACGATCAGGGTTTGTTTCATCTTCGTTATTGGCTCTCACGGGCGCTGGAAATCGATCCAAACCGCGAG
>JAYWDP010000389.1:0-3938 GCA_043779775.1 Cyclobacteriaceae bacterium | reverse complement strand
GGTTCCCGCCGGTTAATGCATGAACTCTCTTTTGCGCTCCAGGGAACAAAAAAGTGGGCCGTGAACGTACGCAATAGCCATCTTTGTTGACCACATTGTCTGGAAATTCAGCGCTGTAAGCAATTTCCTTTGCATGTTGAATATTTAAAAGGGTAGTGACCACCAGGACAGTCCAGTAGTGGCCATCAGGTTCATAATCAAAATCGGAATTAGCGTATTCAAAATAATTAGTCATGCTATATCCATTTTGTACCGAGCAGAACGCGACTGTTAGAAGGAGAATTTTAGTGTACCTACCTGAAGAAGGAGGGATGCAGGAATTTGTTAAAATCTTTTTCATTGGAATTGGATCTTTGGATACTGTCAGAAGGATTTTCCTCCCATCGGCACCAAAAGTCTGCAGCCGGCAAATAAATGTGTTAACACAGATTGCCCAATTGTTAACACATTTCATCAATCCCAGTTGATTTGGGAGATTTAGCGCATGGGCTAAAAGTAAATTTTGATTAAGTATAGGCGAGCTTGAATAACTATCCCTGAATACAGGGATAAACTATAAAGGGAAGTCGATAATTATGCCAACAAGTCATTGGGAGGGTCAAAGGCTCAAGGGGTTAAAATCAGAAGATCAGCTGACTTCGGCGACGGAAGGCTTCTTGAGAAACTCAATAGGTGTCATGCCATACTTTTCTTTGAAAATCTTTGAGAAGTAAGAAAGGTTGTTAAATCCTACCTGATAGGCCACATCAGACACATTGCCAACTTTTTGTTTCAGCAAGTCATGGGCGCGCTCCAGGCGCATATGACGGATAAATTCATTTGGATTCAGGCCCGTGATAGCTTGCAGTTTGCGATTGAGTTGGGTATGACTTACCCCTATTTCTTTTGCAAATATTTCGACACCAAAATTTGTATCACTGATGAAGGTTTCAACAATTTCCATTGATTTTTTGAGAAAACGCTCATCCGCAGATGCTACCGAAATCATGGACGGCTTTAAAGACATTTGGTGCACAAATTTCTCCTGGAGACGTTTTCGATTGGCAATCAGATTTTCGACCCGTACCAGTAGCTCTTGCAGATTAAACGGCTTGGCGATGTAGTCATCGGCGCCATGACGGTATCCTTTCAGCTTTGAATCCAGATCGGCTTTGGCGGTGAGGAGAAGGATAGGGATGTGGCTGGTCCTTTCATCTTCTTTTAATTTCTGGCAAAGTTGTAGTCCATCGGTCTTCGGCATCATTAAGTCAGAAATAATAAGATCTGGAATTTCATTTAACGCTATTTCAATTCCTTGATCCCCATTTTCAGCTTCAACAATAGCATAATGTTGCTTCATGCTCTCACGCAGATAATGGCGCAGATCTGCATTGTCTTCTACAACTAAAATATGGGGAAGGGATTGATCGGGATTAACGGCTATGGGTGATTCAAGTGGTTCCTGAATGGATTCAGTTGATTTGATTCCATTGGATCTCCCCATATCCATTACTATTTCATCGTTTTTCAGGTGGCGGCTTCCAAGATGAAGCCGAACCGAGAAAATACTGCCTTGTCCTTGATTATCACTCACCGTTATCGAGCCGCGATGTAATTCAACCAGTTCTTTCGTAAGCGCCAACCCAATGCCTGAGCCCTCATGTTCCCGGGTCATTGAATTGTCTGACTGATAAAAGCGATCAAATATTTTTGGCAAGTGTTCAGGAGCTATTCCAGGGCCATTATCAGTGACCTTAATTTCAGCATAACCATTCCTAAATCGATCATCATCATTTCCTTTCAGTATGCTGACCGTAATTACGCCATTCTGCGGTATAAACTTGAAGGCATTGGACAACAAATTATTGAAGATCTTTTCCAGTTTGTCAGCATCGAAATAAAGTGCAATGCGATCATCATTTTGAATTTGAAAGTCAATATTCTTGGAAGCAGCCATGGAAGAAAACTGACTGGAAATAGAAACGATGAATTCATTGAGGTCAGTTTGGGCACATTTTAGCTTGACCATTCCTGCCTCTATACGCGACAAATCCAGCAATTGGTTAACCAGTTTCAACAGCCTGGAGGCATTGCGATGCATAATGTTGAGTTCCGTTTTTTCTTCCGCGTGCGTTGCTTCATCCAACCGCTTTTGAATGGGTCCAAGAATGAGCGTAAGGGGTGTTCGGAATTCATGAGAAATGTTGGCAAAAAACCGCGACTTGAGCTGATCCAACTCCCGGGTCTTTTCGGCCTGGAGTTTTTCGATGAACATAGTTTTTCTGGTTGTCGCAAGATACTTTGCCAGGTAATTGGAATAAGCAACAAAGGGCAACATGAACCCGATGAGTAAAAAAAGGACTCTCAAAACAGGGTATTCATCATGCCAGACACTAAACAAATCGGCTCCCAGCAGCACGTGCATCAGCATGAGAAAAAGTGTAGCCAAAACGATGAGCAGAAAGTTTGGAATTCTTTTTACCAGACCGATGATACAACCCAGGCCAATCACAAAATAGATGGCACTGCGAAGAATGATTTCAAGATGGATATGGAATATTTCTAATTGAGAATTCATTACAAGCATTAAAGATCCCGCTCCATAGATCCATCCGAAGGCCTGGATGATTTTCTTGAATTTGACCGATGAAATAACTGAATAGGAGACAAAATAGAGTAGGGCACCATTGGCAGCAAGGTCGGTTAAGACATTTAATTTATGGGCGCCTGAATCATGGATCGCGTTATGAGTGAAGGTAAAATTGATAAACACCATTAACATCCCCACCGCATAGATGAGATTTACTCTCCGCGCAATTTTGTAGAAAAAGAGAATTAAGTGAAGAACGGCCATCGCAAGATAGAACCCACCCAGAAACTTATAAGCATAGGAAATTTCAAAAAGTTGCATGGAGAAGCACAGGGTTTATATCTTCTGGAGTTCGGAAATGTTTACTTGAAATGGTAAAAATTGCCAACGCTTTATTCTGAGGTTAATGGACAAACTCTTTTTAAGTTGACCCAGAGTTGAAAAGCAGATTACTTGAATCTTTCGATGAATAAATCATTAAACTATTTGACAAGCAACCTAACGGTGTACCCTAAAAACTTAAATGAATGTAAACAAAAAACCATACATATGTATTTATTGCCGATACCTCTTTGGATTTTTGGAAGGTTCTGGGATGCAAATCCGAAATGATGGCCTTATAAACGAAGTTTACCGTATGATTTATCTTTAAAGAACTTTTCAACTGTGCCGTCCTCCAACAGAAATTACTGTCGACTACTCCTGTGGCTACTGCTGTTTACAGTTTACTATCCCATCCTGTCCAGGGCACAATCCCGTAAACCATTTTACAGCCGTGAGGTCAGCGCTACCCTGGACAATGATGTTATTTTTTTTGAGGATTTCTATTATACAGCGGGTTAGGATTTCACGTATAGAAGATTGCTGACACAAAATTCAAAATGGTATCGGTTGCTCAAACCAAAGCAGATAATCGACTCTTCAAAAGTAATAGTACAATACTGTTATGGCGTCAAAATATTTACGCCATTTGACATCGATCAGACCGATGTAAATAATATGTACCGGCCTTACGCCGGCTGGAATTCAGGAAGCATCACCTTTTCAAATTTCCCGTCCCCCAAAATCAGCAACCAATATCAATTGGAGCTGGGGTTGGTAGGCCCCGCTGCGGGCATGGAACAATATCAGAATTGGATACATAGTATTACCGGCTACGATGTACCCAAAGGATGGAGTCACCAGATACAGAATGAAGTAGTCGTGAATGCCAAGTATGCGCGTATTTATAATTGGAGACTCATAGAGGATATCGATATAGTCAGTCAGTCAGCTCTGCAGGCTGGCACTGGAATCAATGCGATTTCCCAGGAATTTACCATTCGGTTAATGGAATTAATGACATTGGGAATTCGGTATTTACCAACAG
>JAYWDP010000388.1:0-3939 GCA_043779775.1 Cyclobacteriaceae bacterium | reverse complement strand
TAATTTGCTTTGTGCTTGCGGGCCAGTTCGGCGGTTAATTCAGAATACGAGATCACGCTGATTTGAGGATATTGAGAAAAAGTTGATTGAATTTTCTCAATCATGTAATCAATTTTGAAGTAGCGCTTGTCTTTCTGGGAGTTATAGCCGATGCCGATGAGGATTTCGTCAAAGAGTTGTAAACCGCGAATAACAATATCTTCATGACCTTTCGTAAATGGATCAAAGGAGCCAGGAAAAAGAGCCACTCGCTTCATACCGAAAGCAGGTTTATTGAATATAAATCAAAGTAGTGATGCTCCTGGAGGTCATCAAACATATAGCCGAAATTGAGATGGGAAGGACGTTCGCCAAAGGTTACATTCCTGATATATCTAGCGAATTCCTGGTAATGAAGAGAGTCTTTTCCAATATATCCCCACAAAACTACCTGACCGGTTTCCTGGTCCATTCCCATGGTCTTCATCACCAGCATGATGTACTTCACATAGTCGGCAAATTGTTTGATCAGAAATTGGTTATAGTATATCAATTTTCCAGCTTTTACATACAGCACATGAAGTTTGAACCGGTCGACGTACACGTAGATAGGTTCAGCAGGCAGGTGACGGGCTGCAGTGAGTACACCTTCAATCAAAGCGACTGATTGGTGAAATAGGGTCACCGTTGTATTTACATATACTTTTTTAAGCCATGCAAGCATGTCGGTTCGAGCGGCAAAGATTGTTACAGCATCCGTCATGCTATTGCGACAGAACCGGACCGTTTCTATATCATTTTCCAGAGCAGCATTAAATCGCAAATACTCACTTGCAGCAGATTCAATAAAGAGCGATGCGGGCACCTGAATGAATTTATTATTCTTGAAGGAAATTTTTACTTCTTTCCAGAACCCCGCAGTGAGGTATTCATGTGATTCAAAAAGTGATTGCAGGGCTCCTTGTAAATCTTCCGATGAGTTGACGTCGTTGAAAACGTAGTCTTCAAAGAAAATCAGACGCTGATCTTCGCTGTCAACAACTGCTGCCTGGAAGTCTTTCGCTCCTATTTGGGCCAGCAATACATATTGTTGAAGTTTTTCTTCGTCAAACTTCTCATCCTTGATCTTTTTGATCAGCTTATGACGGCCCGCAAGGGCAGATAAAGTATTTGTTATTCCCAATTTCCTGCAATGGACACATCGGTCAGTGAACCAAACCTAAGTGGTTTACGGCTCTTATGTTCATTACTTTCTTTACGCGCCGCATTCAGAGGTTTGGGATCTACTACTTCAATCACGTCTACCATCAAGCCATTACGGTCAATCCGCTTGGTAATGATGTTAAATAATGTGCCTGAATTGCCCGGAACTTCACCGAGCTTGGTTAAATCTATCGTAGGATTGAAAATATAGTCGGTATATTCAATCAACAATTTGCCCTTTGTAACAGCGTCCCCAATCTTGAGATCCGTTAGATTGGTAATCTTTCCTTTTTCCTGGAAGGGAGGTTCTTTCGTATCGTTTCCTACTTTTATGGAGTATGCCTTCATATTTTTTAGTACCTCATCACCCACTCTAATTTTATAACCCATGAAAGTCCCGTTGTCGGTGCTATTCATGCTATAGTTCTTTTTGAAGATCCTGTCTTTGGCAGAAACAAAGCCCAGGGTATCGATATGCACAACAACTTCTTCTCCGCCATAGGCTTTTTGCTTGATTTCTTCCCTTCTCTGTAAGATTGGCACCTTGCCGGATTCAATAAAACGAGCCAGGGTGTCCCAGTTGGAAGTGTATTTCCCAAATTGTTCCTGATAAACTGATTCTGACTCACGAATCAATTTAAGTTTCTCAATAACATTCATTTCAGAAATCTCAATTTTAGCCCGGTCGTCAATTACTTGTTGTACGCCACTGTACAGGTAATAACCGAGATAAAGGCTTACAGCCAATAAAACTATCGTGAGGATTTTCGTCAGATTCATTGTGGTTCAGGTTTAGTTTGCAATAATAAGTTCGTTTTTTGAGATTTTTAAGTCGAATTTTCAGTTTTTTAACGGCAGGGGGCTATTTCATTCTAAATTTTAAAATATCCCCTTAGTGTCATGATTTTCTCCATGCTTTTGGCCACTCTGAACAAGCCGTGTTTATGCGTTTCCGGGATATCGTTTATCTCTGATTCTGACAGATATTTCACCTGACGGATGATCTGCGTCTTTTGGCCCATTTCGGGGTCCTTTCCAACTATGGGTTCTCCGTGCGTTGCCGTTACTTTGAAAAAAAGCTCCAGGGCATGCAAGGGCGGCTGAATGAATTCGCAAACGAAATGAAATTCTCCAACATGAACGGTTAATCCGGTTTCCTCAATGAATTCCCTTTCAAGATTGGATGCTGCCGGTTGTCCGAATTCCATACCACCCCCTGGCGGGGCCCAGAAATCATGGTTGTAGAGGCCATGGTGGTTCACTAGCAAAAGTTGATTATCCTTCAAGCATAGTCCACATACCCGACTGCGTATCCGGTTGCCATAAATTTCCTGAACTGTTCTTTCCACCAATTCGTTTTTAATCCATTATTCCTTCTTGAATGCCTAAATTTGTAAAAAATCACAGAATATGAGTAAGTTATTTTTTCCCCTCGCAGGCATTTTCCTGGTCATTGGCGCAATAGCCCAGAACCATGGACCCGTCATTACATGGGAGAAATCCACCTATGATTTTGGAGACATTCGCCAAGGTGAAAAAGTAGAACATACTTTCAAGTTTAAGAATACCGGTAACGAGGAACTTATCATCACCAATGTTCAGGTGACCTGCGGCTGCACCATACCAAAAGGCTGGGCCCGCGACCCCATTGCACCAGGACATTCCGGAGAGATCACGATCTCATTCAACAGTGCCGGACTTTACGGAAGAAAAAATAAGATTGTATCGGTCGTATCCAATGCGGCAAATCCAGAAGGAAGTCAGCTCTTATTTACCGCCAATGTTATTGAGAAGAAGATCTCTAACTAGTGACGGGTCCCTTCCATATTCCCCAAAGAAAACTTAGCCAGCCGGCGATCAAGGCAACGCCGCCCACCGGCGTAACAGCGCCCCACCCTGTTTGATTGGTCAAGGCAAGAATGTATAAGCTTCCGCTGAAAATGATGACGCCAATAACAAACAAAATGGAAGCGGTTTTGATCGCAGGAAATTTCTCAACCAAAATACCAGCCGCCAGCAAAGCAAGGGTGTGATAGAACTGGTATCGTACGGCTAACTCATAAGTTTCATGTCTTCCGGTAGCCAGAAGGATTTCCTTTAACGCATGTGCGCCAAAAGCCCCGAGGGCAACCGCCAGGGCCCCGGAAAGTGCGGCGGTTATTAGTATGGATCGCTGTGTCATCCTGATTTGTAATTCATCATGCCTTCGATCTTTCTCCGAAAATACCTGTTCCCACACGGACCATCGTACTGCCTTCCTCCAATGCAATTTTATAATCGGAGCTCATTCCCATGGATAATTCCTGCATGCTGATGTTGGGGGCCAGGGGCTGTTGCTTTATTTGTTCAAAAGTTTTTCTCAATGACCTGAATTCTTCCCTGATTTGTTTTTCATCCGGAGTAAAGGTGGCCATGGCCATCAGGCCCTCGATCATGACATAACGGAATGAAGCAGTTTCCGGCGATTGAATTACTTGAAGCAGTTCTTCCCTATCCAAACCAAATTTTGTTTCCTCCCGGGCAATAAATACTTGTAAGAGGCAGGGGATGATCCGGTCAGCTTTTTGCCCTTGTTTATTGATTTCTTCAAGAAGATTTAGGCTATCTACCGAATGGATCAGTGAAACGAATGGCGCCACATACTTCACCTTGTTTCGCTGCAAATGACCGATGAGGTGCCACACAATGTCTTGCGGTAGATTCGGCTGTTTGTCGGTCATTTCCTGGACCCTGTTTTCTCCGAATATACGCTGGCCG
>JAYWDP010000387.1:0-3942 GCA_043779775.1 Cyclobacteriaceae bacterium | reverse complement strand
CAAGGGTGGTCTCTACGCCGGTGATTTGATATTCGTCGATGGCCCGGATTGTTTTTTCAATGGCAGCTTCCCGGGTATCGGCATGGCAAATCATTTTGGCAATCATGGGGTCATAGTAAAATGGAATGGACATACCTTCTTCAAATCCATCATCTACGCGGATCCCGAGCCCTTGTGGACGCCGATAGGTTTTCAAGGTGCCAATGTCCGGCAAAAAGCTATTGGCGGGATCTTCTGCATACACCCTTACTTCAACAGCGTGCCCATTGATTTTTAAGTCTTCCTGCCGGAATGGAATTTTCCCGCCCTCCGCAACCTGAATCTGAAGTTTCACCAAATCCAGTCCCGTAATCTGTTCGGTGACCGGATGTTCTACTTGCAGGCGGGTATTCATTTCCAGGAAATAAAAATTCATTTTATCATCCAGGATGAACTCTACCGTGCCGGCATTATAATATCCACAGGAGCGCGCCACATTTACAGCGGCTTCTCCCATTTTCTCCCGGAGCGCCGGCGTTAGGATAGAGGAGGGAGCTTCTTCCACCACTTTTTGATGTCTGCGTTGGATAGAGCATTCCCTTTCGAAGAGATGTACAACATTGCCGTGTTGATCGCCAAAGATCTGGAATTCAATGTGTCTTGGCTGCGATACATATTTTTCAATAAATACCGATCCATCGCCAAAAGCAGAAGTAGCTTCGCTGACAGCCCGTTCCATTTGCTCCTGAAATTCTTGTTCATTGTTTACAATGCGCATGCCCTTGCCACCCCCACCGGCGCTCGCTTTTATCAAAACCGGATAGCCGATCTCTTTGGAAATTTTTTTTGCTTTGGAAATATCTCCGATGGGTTCCGTCGTACCCGGTACCAGGGGTACTTTAAAATTGGCAGCCGCATTTTTTGCGGCGAGTTTGCTCCCCATGATTGCAATGGCTTGGGGAGGAGGTCCGATAAAAATTCGTCCGGCATCAATCACCGCTTTAGCAAAATCTTCGTTTTCTGAAAGGAAGCCATAACCAGGATGAATGGCATCAGCGTGGGATTGCCTGGCAGCGTCCAGGATCTTATCCATGCGAAGGTATGATTCTGACGATGCGGGAGGTCCGATACAAATTGCCTCATCCGCATAGCGAACGTGGAGTGCGTTCCGGTCTGCTTCACTGTAAACGGCAACTGTTTTGACTCCCAATTCACGGGCGCTGCGCATGACGCGCAAGGCTATCTCACCGCGGTTGGCTACAAGGATTTTTCTGATTTTATTCATTTTGAGGAGTACTACGCAATGCTATGAATAAATTCCTAATTACGCCTAAAACCTATAGTGTCTCAATTTGATTTTTGCTGGGCTAAGGGTGGCGTCCCCCAGAATACCTTAGATGTACTACTACACATTGCCTTTTTTCCTTATTTTTGCGCAATTTTTAACTTAATAATAACCCGATAATGGTCGATTTATTTGAAAAACTGCGCATGGAGGCTGGTCCGCTGGCCAAATATTCACATTTACCTGACGATTATTTTTTCTTTCCCAAGTTAGAAGGTGAGATCGGTCCCCGCATGAAATTCATGGGCAGGGAGGTTCTTAACTGGAGCTTGAATAATTACATTGGCCTTGCCAATCATCCTGAAGTACGTAAGGCAGATGCTGAGGCAACAGCACAATATGGATTAGCGGCCCCCATGGGTGCCCGGATGATGTCAGGAAATTCAGTTTTTCACCTTCAATTTGAAAAGCAACTGGCTGACTTCGTGAAAAAGGAAGATGCCATGCTCCTCAATTTTGGCTACCAGGGAGTAGTTTCAATAATCGATGCGTTGGTGGACCGCAAGGATGTCATTGTGTATGATGCCGAATCGCATGCCTGCATTATTGACGGCGTGCGTTTGCATATGGGCAAGCGTTTTGTTTTTCCTCACAATAACATGGAGAAACTCGAAAAGCAGCTCCAGCGTGCAACAAAATTGGCGGATGAGACGGGAGGAGGGATCCTGGTGGTTACTGAAGGTGTCTTTGGTATGTCAGGTGATATGGGCGATCTTAAAGGCATTGTAGCCTTGAAGAAGAAATATAATTTCCGCTTGTTCGTTGATGATGCGCATGGTTTTGGTACGATGGGTAAGACCGGAGCGGGAGCAGGTGAGGAGCAGGGAGTCCAGGATCAAATCGACTTGTACTTTTCAACGTTTGCCA
The DNA here is from genome assembly GCA_043779775.1 of Cyclobacteriaceae bacterium. GTDB lineage: Bacteria > Bacteroidota > Bacteroidia > Cytophagales > Cyclobacteriaceae > ELB16-189. The sequence continues at coordinate 1,751 of JAYWDP010000387.1, read as the reverse complement.
AATCCATGGCCAGCATCGGCGCTTTTGTAGCTGGTCAAAAGCACATCATTAAATACCTCCGCTTTAGTACCCGGTCACAGATTTTTGCCAAAAGTCTTCCCATGCCCCTGGTCATTGGTGGCATGAAGAGATTAGAGCTTTTGAAGACAAAACCCGAGTTGAAAGACAACCTTTGGAAGATTGTGAAGGCCCTGCAGAGCGGATTAAAGGAGAGAGGATTCTTTCTGGGAGCTACTCAATCTCCGGTGACCCCGGTGCTTTTCAAGGGTGGGGTTGGCGAAGCGGCAAATATGGCCATGGACCTCAGGGAGAACTTCCATATTTTCTGCTCCGTAGTGATCTATCCTGTTGTACCTAAGGATGTTATCATGTTCAGAATCATACCTACCGCAGTGCATACACTGGCTGATGTAGAGGAGACTTTAAAGGCCTTTTCTGAGCTTAAACACAAGCTTGACGGGGGCTTTTACCGAAGGGAAGAGTTGGTATCCGTGACAAAAGGGATGTAAAAAATACCGAATTCAGCTTGTTTTTAAGCCTTTTTACATAACTTCGCGATACAAAATCCTTTGTTTAAACCAAAATATAATAGCAATGAAAAAATTTGAAGAACTTAAAAACCTGATTACCTCAATCGAATTGGACGCTGACAAATTCTATAATAAAGGCAACAGCGCTGCCGGCACCCGTGTTCGCAAAGGAATGCAAGACCTGAAGAACTTGGCACAATCAATCCGTGCTGAAGTTCAAGAACTTAAAAATAAAGAGAGCAAGTAGTTCTCTATGATCTAAAGAAAAGGACAGCCTTACCGTTGTCCTTTTTTTATGTTTTCATAAGCCGCCTTTATCTTTGCCTGTAACCGGGCAGAAGCTTCCACAAGGGGGAGGCGTACATTGGGCTTGCAGAGTCCCATTAAGTGTAACAATTGTTTGACGCCAACAGGATTCGATTCCTCATACATGGGCCCGTTGATATCAATTAGTTTGAACAATTCTTTTTGGCCTTTCGCATAGTTTCCATCGAAAGCATGTTCTTTCATTTTCCTGAAAACGACAGGAAAAGCATTTGCTAATACACTGATGACACCTACGCTGCCAATTGCATAGAGGGGCAACGCAAGCAGATCATCACCTGAGATCAGCATAAAATCGCCAGGCTTTTCCTTTGCGATCTTCATGCACTGTTCCAGGTTACCCGAAGCTTCTTTCACGCCAATAATATTTTTGTGCTGCGCCAGCCTTAGAATGGTTTCTGCCGTGAGGTTGGAGGCGGTTCGGCCCGGAACGTTATAGAGAATGACAGGTACCGGGCAACGATCAGCCAAGATTGAGAAATGTCTGATAATTCCCTCCTGGGAGGGCTTATTATAAGCTGGGCTGGCCGACAAGATAGCGTCAACCTGACTGAGGTCGGTTTGCTGGATTTCATCCACCACAGCGGCCGTGTTGTTCCCGCCAATGCCATAAACGATTGGCAGCTTCTTTGAATTATTCTTCAACACAAAATCCAGGACTTTCTTTTTCTCCTCTATTGAGAGGGTGACCGCTTCGCCCGTAGTTCCCATCACGACATAGTAATCAACGGCCCTGCCGGTATGTGCCAATAATTTTTTAAGCGATGCAAAATCGATAGCGCCGGACTCATCCAATGGGGTTACTAAGGCTACCCCGGTGCCGAATAGTTTTTTCATTTATCTAAGTTGCTTCGTGTACTTATACATATTTTCAATAAGACCCTTGATGGTACCGTT
>JAYWDP010000386.1:0-3950 GCA_043779775.1 Cyclobacteriaceae bacterium | reverse complement strand
TGGAAATGGTGTTTCACGGGATGAAGTTAATATGACGATTTCTAAACTTGAATGGCGTTGGTGGTGGGACAACGCTGAAGACAATGCCAATTACATGTCGGGCACCAATGCAGTTCCCATTGAGTCAGGCCGTATCAAGACCGTGAATGGAAAAGGTTTCTGGAATTTTAAAATCAAATATCCGGAGTGGGGGCGTTACCTGGTGCGTGCCACCGATCCTGTTTCGGGACATAGCACTGCCAAAGTTGTATACATCGACTGGCCGGGCTGGGCCGGACGTGCAAACAAGGAAGCCAATGGCGCTACCATGCTTTCATTCTCATCCGATAAGCCGGCTTATAATATTGGTGAAAAGGCGATTCTGGTTATTCCAGGAGGTGACAAAGGCCGGGCGCTCATCAGTGTGGAAAACGGAAGCCGCGTGATTGATACCTACTGGCTGGAGACCCAACCCGGTGACAATCGATTCAGTTTTGAAGTCAAGCCAGAGATGACACCCAACGTTTTTGTAAGTGTCACGTTGCTGCAGCCTCATTCTCAAACATTAAACGATCTGCCTATCCGCATGTATGGTGTGATTCCCATTTCGGTGGAAGATCCGCAAACACATCTGAACCCCATCATCTCCATGCCCGATGAACTTGAACCCGGACAGGAGGTCACCATTAAAATCTCTGAACAATCAAAACGGAAAATGACCTACACGGTGGCGGTCGTGGAGGAGGGTTTACTGGACATTACACATTTCAAGACCCCGGATCCGTGGATGAGGTTCTACGCACGTGAAGCCTTGGGTGTAAAAACCTGGGACGTGTATGATGCTGTGATGGGCGCCTTTGGTGGAAAGATTGAGCGCCTCCTGGCTATTGGGGGTGACATGGAAGCCAAAAGCAAGGAAGATGACGCCAAATCAAATCGCTTTAAGCCTGTAGTTAAATTTTTAGGACCTTTTACTTTGGATGGTGGAAGCAACGAACACCGGTTTACCATGCCCCAATACATCGGGTCAGTTAAAACTATGGTGGTGGCAGGATATGAAGGAGCCTACGGCAGAGCAGACAAAGCTACTCCCGTGCGCAAACCGCTGATGGTCCTTGCCACACTGCCCCGTGTGTTAGGTCCTGAGGAAACTCTTAAACTTCCCATTACCCTTTTCAGAATGGATAAGAATATCCGGAATGTCAAAGTGGATATTAAAATCACAGGACCCGTTACATTATCTAATGAAGCATCTCGCACGGTTACCATGGATGCAGATGACATGACTACGGATTTTGATCTCGCAGTAAAAAGTGAGACTGGCATTGCAAAGATTGAAGTTACGGCGTCTTCCGGAAGTTATAAAGCAACAGATGTTATAGAAATTGAAGTTCGTAATCCGAATCCTCCGGTAACCCAGGTAGTCGAAGCGCTGCTAGAACCTGGTAAAAGCTGGAATGGAAGTGTGGCTGCCATCGGAATTAACGGAACCAATACAGGCTTGCTGGAAGTGTCAACCTTGCCACCCATCAACCTGGGTCAAAGACTCGAATACCTGATGCAATATCCGCACGGATGTATTGAACAAACGACTTCGTCGGTATTTCCGCAGTTGTACCTCGATCAGGTACGATCGATGACAGCAGAAGAAAAGGTCCTCATACAAAAAAATGTGCGTGCCGGCATCGAACGTTTGAAATTATTTGTCACCTCCGATGGTGGCTTTGCCTATTGGCCCGGCAACCAGGATTCGGATAGCTGGGGGTCAACCTATGCAGGTCACTTCCTGCTGGAAGCTGAGACCAGGGGATACTTTGTTCCCAATGAAATGCTCAGACGATGGAAAAAATACCAATATAGCAAGTCAAAGGAGTGGAGAAAAAACAAGGAATATCAAAGCAGTGAATTGATTCAGGCTTATCGCCTTTACACACTGGCCCTCGCCGGAGATGCCGATCTTGCTTCGATGAATCGTCTGCGCGAAATGGGAGGAATGCCGGTTGCTTCCGCATGGATGCTGGCAGCAGCCTATGTGAAGGCAGGACAGCCCGAGGCAGCGAAGACTTTGATCGCCAACTTACCTGTAAACGTGAAACCTTATCAGGAAATGTCATATTCATACGGTTCCGACATTCGTGATAAAGCCATCATTCTTGAAACATTGCTGTTACTCAATGACCGGACGAAAGGCTTTGACTTGGTAAAAGATATTTCTGCTTCCCTTAGTAACTCAAATTACTGGATGAGCACGCAATCCATTGCCTGGTCCTTGAAATCAGTGGGTATGTTTGCTGGGACAGAAAAGAAAGGTCCGCTTAAATTCAAGTACACCTACAATGGCAAAGATATTTCAGCCAGCACAGACTTACCCATTGCACAAGTGGCTTTGCCATTTGATGGGATAAAAGCTGGCAATCTGAAAATAGTAAGCCAGAGCCAGGGAACGCTCTTTGTGCGCATCATTACCGAAGGTGTACCAGCGCGAGGAGCAGAAGAGGAAGCCAGCAACAACCTGAGTATGGCTGTGACCTATGCGGATACTGACGGAAACGCGATCGATCCATCACACTTGGAACAGGGCCAGGAGTTTATTGCCTCTGTTTCGGTTTCCAATCCGGGTATCCGGGGAGATTACAAAAATCTCGCGATCAATCAGATTTTCCCGTCGGGTTGGGAAATTAATAATCTTCGGTTGGATGAAGCTGAAGACCGTTTGAAAAGCGATAAAGCTACTTATCAAGACATTCGGGATGACCGGGTCTATACATACTTTGATTTAGGCCCCGGCCAGCGGAGAAATTTTAAGGTGATGCTGACCTCCAGTTACGCAGGCAGCTATTATCTGCCGGCCACCAGCTGTGAAGCTATGTATGATCACAGTGTTTATGCAAGAACCAAAGGGCAAGTGGTGGAAGTGGTGAAACGGTTAAATCAATAAAAATTTACTTAATATAAAAACTTATTATCGCTTAACTCACGTATAATGAAATTAAGAACCTTGATTTATTTAGCGAAAGGGCTAAAGCCCAGATTCATCATAATCCATTGCCACGGGCTTAAGCCCGTGGCAATAAGACAATATCTCAACGGACTTTAGTCCATGATTTAAAACTCTTCAAGAGATCGTTCCATTATAATTAACCAACAAGGAATTAAATTCTTCGTAATTTTGGGGTCTTAATCTTCCTAATGAACTCTAAACCTGACTTTCGCTTCTCTACCGGACCGGAGCCGCACCGCGGACGTACACTGGAAATAATGAGCAAACACCCAAAGGTGAAAAAGCTCATGGGCAAAAACCCCGCAACTTTTTTGGCGATTCTGGGTCTTGTGGGCGGCATGGTCGTCGGTGCTTACCTCGTACGGGATACCTCCTGGTGGGTGGTGGTGGCAGTAGCCTGGTTGGTTGGCGCATTCGCAAACCACGCCCTGTTTGTCATGATCCACGAATGCACCCATTACCTTTTGTTTAAAAAGAAATCCTGGAACCTGGCAGCAGCGATTATTGCTAATCTACCTCATACTCTTCCCAGTGCCATTTCTTTTGTACGCTATCATATCAAGCATCATTCTTTTCAAGGAGTCCATGAGCTGGATGGCGACCTTCCGGATTATTGGGAAGCCAGGTTGATCAATAATTCATTTTTTGGGAAAGCACTTTGGTTGTTATTATTCCCTGTCTTTCAGGCGATTCGCACGCTGCGCCTCAAAGAAATTAAAAGTATTGATGGATGGATTATCGCTAACTGGATTGTGCAGATTGGATTTAATGTAGCGATCTGGATGTTGTTCGGTCCGAAAGCCTTTTTCTTTCTCCTTTTTAGCTTCTTCTTTTCTGTAGGCCTTCACCCGCTGGGTGCCCGATGGATTCAGGAACATTATCTCACCCTGGATGAGAAGCAGGAGACCTACAGCTATTACGGTCCACTCAACCTGGTAGCCTTTAATGTAGGCTATCACAATGAACATCA
>JAYWDP010000385.1:0-11018 GCA_043779775.1 Cyclobacteriaceae bacterium | reverse complement strand
CAAATCTGTTTTCCCTTACCATTTGATTTTCAACTTCAGTTGTATCTCTCAGGTTGTCGATCAGTTTGGTGACTTCTGTGAGATATGATCGTACGTTTTGGTTTCCATCCGGTCTTCACGAGTTCCCCAAGAGCCCCTGCTTCTTCCATCTCCGCCACCAGGCCACTAATGGGGTCGCTGGCGCCATTGACCCAGCCATCGTGGTGGTTACCACGGATAACCCACTCATCAGGTAGTTCGGAACCTTTCATTTTGGCAATCATATTCAGGCAGTCAACCATCTTCCAATCGAACTGGACTTTGATGTGGACTTTCACAGGACCGGGTCCTATGTGATAAGTAATGGGAAGAGATCCTCGCCACTTTTCCGGTGCTACAGGTCCTGTCAACGCAGCAAGCAGTGGCTGAGCATCACCGTATGAAATTGGCAATACGGGAATTTTAATAAGGTTGGTCACTTCACTGCGGTTAAGACGTTTCGCACTTGCCGTTGCGCCAACACCTGGTGTCAATGGATCACCAGGATAGATCGGCATATCCATAACCGAGCCACGCTGGGCGCCATCTTTAGGGCGGTAAGGACCTTTGGGATACACATCGCCCTGGCTATAGCCATCCTCTTTGGGATCGGAATAGATCAGACATCCAATAGCACCATGTTCCTGAGCTACTTTGGGTTTGATGCCCCTCCAGGAGCCACCGTATTTCGCAATGACGATTTTTCCCTTCACATCAATCCCCAATCGCTCCAGATGTTCATAGTCATCCGGCACACCATAGTTGACAAATACCAATTCTGCTGTGACATCGCCATCGGCAGACCAGGCATTGTATACTGGCAGTTGCTCACCGATTTGGCCAGAGGTGCCATCTTCTTTTAGTACTGGTTCTGCCAGCCGCGCTGTGAATTTGGCCGGCGATGTCATCTCCAGGAGACGGACAGTCGGAGTAGGGAAAAGTACTTTGTAGGATTCAATTTCGGCCTCATAGCCCCAGCTTTTAAACCTTGATTTTCACTGATTCTGTAATTGTATTTCTGCGATAATAAAATGATAGAATAGCTCGAGCGTTGGTCGGGATTAAAAATCCTCAGTAGGCGTACCTGGCATCCTTCCTATTTTCAATTATTGACCTATCTTTCGAGCAAGATTTATGTCAAACCATTGTAGCGATAGGCATCCTTAATGTGTTCAAGAAAATCACTTCTTATTTTAATGTTTGCTGCTGTCAGCTATGGTGCAGTCAATGCCCAATCCCTCACGCACTATTATCACAATTCCTTCTGGGGTCGAATTGTACTTTCTGACAAGATCAGCAATAAGTTTGGATGGGAAGTGTACCTGCAGGAAAGGACACAGAATGATCCTGCGGAGAAGCTGAGTATTTTCAAGTATCATCAGGTGACAAGCTACTGGCTTTGGATCCACTACCAGGTAAACAAAGACCTGAGGGTATCGGTTACGCCTTTTTGCTATTTCAATACCATAGCCTATTTTCCCCAACCTGCTGAAATTGGCAACAGGGGAGTTAATGAATACCGGTGGGCCGTACAATTAGAGCATACCCAGCGGTTCAAGCCCTTCCAGTTTGCCAACCGGTACAGCATTGAATTGCGCTACCGGGATATCACGCAACCCGATGATTTTGTTCCCAATTACCGGATCCGGTACCGTGCGAAACTTGAAAAACCATTGAAAGGATTAAAGCACCCGGTGAGTTTGATCCTGTTTGATGAGGTAATGTTTGAATTCGGGAAAGCTGTGGAAAGCTCGCCGGCCATTTTCAACCAAAACAGGGTGTACGCAGGTGTCAGCTACGAAGCGATGAAGAATGTGAAATTTAGCCTAGGATACATGTACCTCACACAGGAAAGACTGACAGGTACCGCAATTGACACCTCCAATGTGCTGTGGGCTACGGCTACTTTTGAAAACATCTTCAGCCAGTTCTTCAGGAAGAATGCAAGCAAAGCAGGAGAATAGAATAGTATTGACCTGAGGCTTTCTCTTTCAAGAAGAACATTATGCTTATAATCTATTTCCTTCCCAAATAATCCATCCCTTCCCAATTCAAATAAACACTTTTGTTGGGCTGAAATAGAGGTGACTGCAAATGTTGTTATGAAGATCAGCGCACAAAGTGCTGTCCGCATCATTTTTTACGGCTGATTACTTTTTCAACGGCGGTGACAATGTTCTCCGGTCCCAACCCATATTTTTTCAATAGATCCAGCGGTTTTCCACTTTCGCCGAAGGAATCATTGACGCCCACCATTTCAAGAGGGGCAGGGTTGTTCCGTGCAAGCACCTGAGCGACGCTGTCTCCCAGGCCGCCATTGATCTGGTGCTCTTCACAAGAGACGGCACATTTTGTTTTTTTAACGGAGGTCAGGATGGCTTCAACATCCAGGGGCTTAATGGTGTGGATGTTGATGACTTCAGCGCGTATTCCTTTGTCTGCAAGAATAGCCTCGGCCTCAATCGCCTGCCATACCATATGGCCGCATGCAAAGATTGAAACGTCCTGGCCTTCAATCATCTTGTCGGCCTTGCCAATGGTGAAGAGTCTTCCGGTTGTAAAGATCGGCCATACGGGCCGTCCAAAACGCAGGTAAGCAGGCCCTACGTGTTTGCCCAAGGCGAGTGTTGCATCCTTGGTCTGGTTGTAGTCGCAAGGGACAATCACCGTCATCCCTGGCATCATCTTCATCATACCAATGTCTTCAAGGATCTGGTGGGTGGCACCGTCTTCACCCAAAGTCAATCCTGCATGCGATGCGCAGATCTTAACATTTTTACCTGAGTAAGCGATTGATTGGCGGATTTGATCGTACACACGGCCGGTAGAGAAGTTGGCAAAGGTTCCTGTAAAAGGAATTTTGCCTCCGATGGTCATGCCTGCAGCTATGCCCATCATATTGGCTTCCGCGATACCGGTTTGAAAAAATCTATCAGGAAAGTCCTTCTTGAAAGCATCCAATTTGAGCGACCCCAACAAATCTGCGCACAGGGTAACAACATCAGGATTTTGTTTCCCTAATTCATGAATCCCAACGCCATAGCCAGAGCGGGTATCTTTCTTCTCAGTGACAGTAAATTTTATCATGGAAAATAATTTCAGATTTCAGGTTTCAGACTTTGTCCACCGAAGCTTTAGCGTAGGTGGATTTCAAATTTTAAAAATCTCCCAGGGTTTCTTCCAGTTGGGCCATGGCTTTTTTGAACTCCTCTTCATTGGGAGCAGCGCCGTGCCATTTGTGGTTGCCCTCCATAAAGTCAACGCCCTTGCCCATGACGGTGGTCATCAGGTTAAGAACTGGTTTACCATTCTTTGTCAGGCTTTGTGCCTTCTCCAGGGCAGTAATTATTCCCGGGAGATCGTTCCCATTGCTTTCAATGACGGTCCAGCCGAATGATTCCCACTTGGCCTTAAGACTGGTGAGTGAAAGGATTTTATCAACGAGGCCATCAATCTGCTGGCCATTGTAATCAATGGATGCGATGAGGTTGTCTACTTTATTGTGGGCTGCAAACATGCACGCCTCCCAGATCTGACCTTCCTGTTGCTCGCCATCACCCATTAGTACATATACAAAACGGTCGTCTTTGTTCAGTTTTTTTGCCAATGCCGCTCCGATCGCTACAGAAAGTCCCTGTCCCAATGATCCGGAGGCTACTCTAATTCCTGGCAGGTGTTCATGGGTTGCCGGGTGTCCCTGGAGTCTTGAATTGATCTTCCGGAAGGTAGACAACTCCTTGATATCGAAATAACCTGACCTGGCCAGCGCGGCGTACCAGACCGCTGAGAGGTGTCCATTCGACAAAAAGAACAGATCTTCCCCTTTTCCATCCATGGAAAATTTAGGACTGTGTTTTAGTAAGTGGAAATAAAGGGCCACGAAAAACTCCGTACAGCCCAAGGCTGCGCCTGGGTGCCCGGACTGACAGTTGTAAACCATGCGGACACAGTCGCGGCGGATTTGGGAGCAAAGTTTATTGAGTTGGAGAAGGTCGGGTTGAGTCATTCCTTAAAATTTTGACGAAGATTGAAGAAAATAGGATAGTAATCAAATCAATTTCCAGGTCCCGAAAGCCGCAGAATAATGAATTATTTTTTTATCCACGGATTGCACAGATTAAAACAGATTAACAAACCAAGGAAGCTTGGCTTATCGCTTGTATTTACCCAGGATGGCTATGCCTGGATACACTTCAGGAACGGTTAAACTATTTTTAACTACAAATGTCCCGTTTACCATTACATGACGGATGCCTTCCGAATATTTCAGACCTCCCTCAAAGGTTGCTTTATCAATGATAGTCTTTGGATCGAAGACGGTGATGTCCGCGTCGGCGCCCACTTGTAGCCGGCCTTTGAGGCGCATCATGGGTGCGATAGGTTCCAGCATTTGTGCAGGCATAAGAGTCATTTTCTTCAATCCTTCCATTAGGGTTAGGATGTTTCTTTCCCGCACATAGCTGCCCAATATCCTTGAGAAAGTCCCTGCCGAGCGGGGATGGGCCAGCCGGGAATAGGGCATTCCATCTGAGCCGATCATCGTAATCGGAGATTGGATGCCTTTATCAATCCATTCTGGTTTCATCGAATGGATAATTACGATGCCTCCCTGCTCACGGTAGGTTTTGAAAGTTGTTTCTGTCAATCGTTCGCCCGTTGCCACCCACTGAAGGTCGCCATAAGTGATACCAAGGCGTTGTTGCCAACCTTCATCAAATAGTGCTGACTCGAGGCTTGTAGAGCCTGCGGTATAAGGGTACAACTCGGTGGTAATTGGAAGCCCCTGATGTTGGGCGCTTGTTACCATTCTGATGGCCAATCCGATTTCGTTCAGCGAGATGCTGTTGACATGTACAATGTGCAAAGAAGTTCCATTAACGGCAGCATCTGAAATCGCTTGCTGCACCGCCATGGCTTTCCCTTCCCGCACGTGGGTAAATACAATCATCTTTTTCCATGCGGCAAATTCGTAAACGTTGAAAACTTCTTCCCGCGTAGCACCGGGATAATATGCGATGGGAACGCCGATACCCAGACCCCCTGCATTCAATTCACTCTCGAGGAGATCAAGCATGGGCTTCATCTCTTCACTTTTCAGCGGCAGGTAGTTGGCCTTGCTGCTGGTCCATCCCAAGGGATTATTTCCTGCATTCTGCGCCGTACGCGACATGATTTCCGTTCGTGCATAGGGATGCGAAACCGATGCGCCATAGTTAATAATTGCTTTTGATTTTCGTGAAGTGAGCCATTCGGTCAGCTGGGGCTTTCCACTTTCCAATTCCAGGGCCGTGGTGACACCATCATGGACCTGATATTCATTTTCTTTGTTAGTTTGTCCATGAGCGTGAGGATCAATAAACCCAGGCGCCACTACAAGGTTAGAAACATCGATCATTTCTTTACCTGAAAGTTCTGAAGAGGAAATCTCTATGATCCGGCTTCCTTTGATCCCAACATTACGGATTCCATCAAACCCTGTTTCCGGGTCCATGACACGCCCGTTTTTGAGGACGATGTCGTAGTCAAATTTTTGACCATAGAGGGCCAGGGGAGACAGGGCCAGGACAATAAAGTACAAGAGTTTTTTCACGCAGGGATTATCTTGAAAGTTCTTCGACGATGCGGTCTGCCTTGTAAATGTATTTTAAACCTGCCATGATCCCCCCGGCGTGGACTGATACCGTCCGGTTCAACTCGGGGAGGAAGATGTAATTTCCCGGCAGACTTTCCATGTTTCCGTCGAAGATCAGGCCTACTACCTCACGGTTTTTGTTGATCATAGGACTTCCTGAATTTCCGCCGATGATGTCATTGGTGGAAACAAAGTCAACGGGCTTGTCGAGCAATTCCATGGGTGGGTTCCTCCATTTTTCCGGAAGGTCAAAGGGATAAGTCTTATTGAAAGAATAATAGCGGTCATATAAACCATAGAAAGTGGTGTGACTCGGTGCAATGGTCCCGTTGTATTCATACCCTTTGACGACACCATCGGCAATGCGGAGTGAGAAGGTTGCGTCGGGAGGGATAGCAGTGCCATAAACCTCGAACAAGAGTAACGCAAGTTTAGCCCGGAGGGTACTGATTTTTGCGCTGGTGGCACGATTCAACGTGGCAGCCTCATTGTAACGCTGACCCGCTGCGCGTCCCAGAGTTAACACGGGATCTTTGGAAGCAAGAATCTCTTTTTCACCTTTGGCCAGAAGTTCTTCCCTGAATTTAGGATCATAAATCCGGGTGTTTTTCAGAAGCGCACTTGCTATTTGTGAAGGATCGTTAGTGTTGACATTTTTTGGATACTCCAGCGCTTCGGCATCCTTCGTTTTAATGCCCTTCACCATCTTCACGTACGGATCTTCGTTGCCAAGAATCTCAGAAACCTCTTTTAAATGTTGCGCCAGATAGTTTTTCTCAACCTCAGGAAGAATGGGTCTTTTAAAGTCGGTAATAAATTTCTTGTACTGCTCTGCCCGCTTGGGGTCCGTGGTTATGGTAGATGCGTACATATAAAAATTAGTACCCAGGTCATAAGCCGCTGAGTTAGCACCGGTGGGATTGAATAAATTGGCGTCGTAATATTTTATTTCCTTTTGCGAAGTACTGATTTCATCCCACAGGCCGAGTTGTGGTTTAAGTTTTGGATTTTTTTCCACGGCGGCCTTGAAGTCTTTTTCAAAGGCTCCTCTTCGCGAATAGGTATACGGATCTTTCAGACCTCCCAGCATCCCGGAATAAGCTTTGATTGTATTTTCCAAACCAAAAATGATATTAAGAAGGCTGTCTTTTTTGGCGGTCTTGTTATAGTCCTGCAGGATATGGGACCTGGCTGAGAATCGTTTTATAGCAGTTGGCCACTGAAGGTCTTTAAAGTAGTCCAGGATCGCTACGGTAGCCTGGCGGTTGGTAGAGCCTGGATTTCCGATAACGAAAACGGGATCACCCTCGGCAGCGCCCTTGGGATTAAACTTAAAATAATGGGCGGTCTTGAGAGGTGCCCCATTGTCATCATAGACCCTGAAGAAACTAAAGTCAAGGCAATAGCGTGGATAGGTGAAGTTATCATAGTCGCCACCGAAGAAACCCAGGGCAAGTTCCGGCATGACCACGAGTCGTACATCACGATACCTTTTAAATCCATAAAGTGAATATTTGCCGCCCCAGTAAAAGGTGATCGTTTGAAGTTCTAGCCCTTTCCATTCGGCCTTTTCCGCATATTCTTTTTTGATAGCATCGAATTCCTGTGTCCGCATCTGGACTTTTTCTTCATCCGTTTTGCCGGTGTCAATGGTTTTCTGTACGCGGGCGGTGATATCTTCTATTTTGGCGAGCTGGTCCACAAATAATCCCGGAACTTTGCGCTCTTCTTCCAGAGTTTTGGCATAGAAGCCGGTGCTATTAAAATCTTCTCCGGGTTTCTGCACATTCGTACCGGATTCGCGGGCACAGTGATGATTGGTCATCACCAGGCCATCCGCAGATACAAATGAAGCCGAGCAGTAGGTGGCAAACCGGAGCGCCGACATCCTCACTTCGTCCATCCACTGCTGCGTAGGACGAAAGCCATAGGTCTTTTCAAAATAGTCCAGTGGTGGAAAATCGAACGTCCACATTTTGCCATTGTCGAACTTGCCTGCCCGCACGGTGTCAGGATTTACCTGGGCAAGTGTCGCAAGGCTGATGAATAGTAGGAGGGCAGTAAACTTCAGACAGAGATGTTTCATAAAATTGGTATTAAGGAGCCGAATGTCTGAAAAGGGATTCAGAAATGAAAGGCAATTAACCGCAATGTCGCGGTGGCGCAAGGAAATACAAAGGAATTCAAAATACAATTTCGCGGTAGAGTAGAGAAACTGTATTTACTACCTTTTCTTCTTAGCAACTTCCTTAGGTACTTTTTTTACAGGATTCTTAACAGCCTTCGTTGGCGCTTTTATTGCAGCAGGAGCTGTCCCGACCAAAATCTGCCCCGCATGATTCTTCGTATCGACCTTCTCAATGACTTCCGTTATCACACCACTTTCGTTAATGACATACGTTATCCTCGCCGTCCCCATGTACTTTCTTCCATACATGTACTTCTCAATCCAGGCGCCGTATTTTCCGTGAACAGACTTGTCCGTATCGGCCAGCAGGCGGAAGGGAAGATTTTCTTTTTCAATGAATTTCTTGTGTGTCTTTTCACTATCCGAACTTACGCCCAGTATTTCATAGCCAGCTTTTTGCAGTGCCTTATAATTATCACGGAGGCTGCAGGCCTCGGCAGTACAGCCAGGAGTCATGTCCCTGGGATAGAAATAAAGAACTACTTTTTTGCCTTTGAGTGCGGAGAGGCTTACTTCTTTGCCATCCTGATCTTTGGAGGTGAAATCGGGGGCTTTGCTTCCAGCGATTAGTGCCATAGTTATTGAATTTTTTGCTTGAATATACGTTCGTTACCGGCGCGGTCCACCACTTTTAATTCAAAATCACCTTTGAGCGATTGCTTCGGATCAAGTTTATCAGACTGAAGAATGCCGGATTTAAAGTCATAAGACATGAGCAACCATTGTCCGTTAATGCTGGCTTCGAAATAAGCAATTCCGGAAAGGTTATCGCGGATGCGGAAGCGAGCAGACCATCCGTCCAGCTTGATCCTGGTAATGGTTGGAGGAAGAGAATCTGTTAGAAGGGTGAACTCACCCAACTCCCTCGTAGCGACTCTTACTTTTCCGTTGGCCCATTCTCCCCCGAGGTAAGCAAATCCACTTCCTTCCCGGCGATACACGGAGAGGTTTTTAGAAGGAACAAAAGAAAGGGTAGGTTTAAGCACCATTTGTACATCTTTATGCAAGGGAATGGTTCGCTGACCGATTATAAAAGATTCACGATCCGCTTCGATCCGGTGATTGACATTCAGAAAGAGTGTATCATAAAGTGCTTTTTCCGGAAAACGGATGTCGACCCAATCACTGTAGTAGGTATATTCTGTTTCAGACGGAATCATGTCTTCGAAATGAAATACGAGACTACCAGAACAACTCTTTACTGAATCAGGCTGTGTCTTTCTCAGGTCAAGGAGATAAATGTGTTGATTGCCCCCGCGATAGGCAGATGTCATCTCCAGGGCCTTGCCGTTTGAATACACCCAAAGTTTGTCGGAAGTCATGCAACCGGAAGTTATCATCAGGGTGTTTTCAAGCAAGTCGGATTCAATGCCAACGGGTTTTTTGGACGGCAACACCATCTCTTCTGAGACAGGTGTGCTTTTAAGTGTTAACCGCACATTACTTTCGTTACCCGACTCATCCTTCATGGAAATGCGGATGGCCCGGTCTTTATCTACTACTGAAATAATTCCCCCACGTTGGGAATTGTAAAAGTCGAGGTGGTTTCCGTCATCGATGTAAAGTTTGTTGAACCGTTTGCCTTTGATTTCCAATGTCTTAAAATCCATCACGGCCAGTATGGCCCTGGTCTCTTCAATATCAACCCGTTCAATGGATTGTGAGAAGACCTTTTCTTCGTCGACATACATTTCAATGTAGTTGATCCCGCAATGTCCGGAAGAATTGTCCATTCGGTCGTCAGCAAGCAACTCGATGCCAATTTGTCCGTGGGCAAGAATGGGAACCGGGAGGAGGAATTCATTTGCCGATTTTTTTAATATTGAAAATTCAGTGCGGCCAAAGCGGTCATTAATTCTGGAATTCATCCCGATTGTACGCAAAGCTATTTTATGGGCTGCGGGTGCTATGTTATCCGTTATTTCTGTGAACCCGAATTTTAGGGGGTTTAGCTCATACTTGCCATCGCGGATTTCAAAGTGAAGGTGAGGGCCTTGTGATGATCCGGTATTTCCTGAAAGTCCGACGGTATCACCCTTCTCCACTGGCAACTCTCCGGGTTTGAAATTCATGTCGACCTCGAAACTCTTCCTGCGATACTGTTCTTTGCGGATTAGCGCCGCCAGTCTGCTTTTGAATTTATCCAGGTGACCATACACCGAGACTTTGCCGTCGGGGTGGGAGACATAGGCGACGGTTCCGTATCCGGAGGTACTCACATTAACCCGTGAAATATATCCAGTTTGTGTGGACAGCACAGGTATGCCAATCCTGTTGTTAGTGCGAATGTCAATGCCCCCATGGAAATGCGTGTTTCGTAATTCACCCATGGTGCCTGACAGAAAGTTAGGCTGACCGGGATTGATTGGGAAGAGGTAACCCCCTGTTCCGCCCCCTTTTAATGCCGATTCATCAGAACCGGTATATTGAGCAAATGCGCAGCAAGGAATAGCTACTAAAAAAAGGATCTTACTTAATTTCAAATTCCAACAGCTTCTCATCTTCAATGGTTGCAGACAATTTATTTCCGACCGTTACAGGGCCCACACCTTTTGGTGTGCCCGTAAAAATTAAGTCACCGGTTTTGAGTGTAAAAAATCTGGAGAGATAGGCGATGATTACTTCAAATGGGAATAGCATCAGACTGGTGTTTCCCATTTGCTTTACATGGCCATCGACTTCCAGTTTAAAATTGATATTTTTCATGTCTTTGAACTCCGACACAGGGATAAATTTATCCGAGATAGGAGCCGAGCCATTAAAACCTTTTGCAATGTCCCAGGGTAAGCCCTTCTCCTTGGCCTTCTGCTGGAGATCGCGGGCTGTAAAATCAATTCCTATCCCGATGGCGTCGAAGTATTTATGGCTAAATTTTTCCTCAATATTTTTCCCTTCCTTACAAATCCTCAATACCAATTCTACTTCATGATGAATATCCTTTGAAAAATCGGGGTAGTAGAAAGGGGCATTATTGCAAAGGATAGCTGTATCGGGCTTGGTGAAGATCACAGGCTCCTCAGGGCGTTCGTTGTTCAGTTCTTTGATGTGTTCGGCGTAATTACGGCCGATAGCAAATATCCTCATGGAACAATTTTTGTGTAAAGTTATTAACAAATCAGTGTAAGCACATCTTTCTACTGGATTTTAGCATTTTTTTACACATCCGTTATACCTTTACTA
>JAYWDP010000384.1:0-3978 GCA_043779775.1 Cyclobacteriaceae bacterium | reverse complement strand
GATTCACATTGGATACTTTCTGTACCTGAAGCAAAATGGTAATTACCGTAATGAGAGTAATGACCAATAAGGCAACCAAAAAATATCCTGCATGCAGCGTTAGGTGATGCGGGTAATTTTGAAGCCAATGCTGCAGAAGCCACGCCGCTATTGGCCCACCAATTGAAAAACCTACCATGATAAGTATGATAAACTCTTGTAGAAATAGTTTTACTATATCACTACTATTGGCGCCAACTACTTTTCGCACACCGAATTCTTTTCGTCTTCGCACGGCCATAAAGTTGATGATCCCAACAATTCCGATGCAACTGATCAGGATGGAGAGTCCCGAAATAAAACGTACCGCCTTTTGTATGAGGCTCTCCAACTCATAACTCTCTTCAATTTTGGTCGTCATCGATTCGGGAGTGAAAATTTCGTTGGGATAGGTTTGTTTAAATGCGGTTTGAATCCGGTCCCGGATATCCGGCGAGGCGCTAAGGATCAGGGCCACATTAGCCTGGTTTGTTTTTTCAGGTTGAAAAACCAGTACGTAGGGTAGAGTCTTAGCGTCTCTTGGGTTGCCATTAACAAAATCTTTTAATACACCACTCACGGAGGCTGTAAAACTATCAGCCAACAGCATAGTGAAATCAATGCTACTGCCTAAGGCATCTTCCGCATTGGAGAATCCAAGCTTATGGGCAAGTTCTTCATTGATCAACAGGGTGGGTCGCCTGGGTTCCCGGACGGTTTTGCCGGCAATCAGCTTTAAGCCATAAACGTCCTGAAAATTTTCATCAATGAAGTTAATCATAACATCCATATTGGTTTTTGTTCCTGAAATACTGGCTCCTCCATAATTCCCGGCCAATGGGGTAAACCGGGAAAATGAAACGTTTTGGATTCCCGCTGCATTCTCCAATAAGTTTCTCAATGACTCTCTTTCTAAAGTTTTGCCTGGCTGGATAGGGAACGTTATGATATCATTCGTTCTGAACTTCAAATCAGTATCCTTCCAAAAATTGATCTGGGCCGTAATGACAATGGCTGCCACCAATAAGATGAGTGAAGAACCGATTTGAAAGACAACTAAACTTTTTCTAAGGTAGGTAAGTGAATTGCTCCTTGCCGAATAAAAACTGCCCCGGAAGATATTGACAGGTTTAAGATTGGTCAGAATCAGGGCTGGATAGAGGCCAGCCACCATCAGAATAAATAAACCTACAAAAGCAAGGAATAAGAACGTATTGAAGTCAATGGTGAGGTCATAGTTGACCACCGCAAACAACTGATTTACCTTGTTGAGTAATAAATATCCGATCTGCAGACCGACCAGGAGCGCAATAAAAACAATAACGAAAGTTTGCAGCAAGAACCGTATCAAGAGTTGAACCTTAGAACTGCCCGCCACTTTTCGTATGCCCGTTTCTTTAGCCAGCGTCAATGCCTGGGCAGTAGACAGGTTGACAAAGTTTATACAGGCAATGACGATGATAAGAATGCCCAGAAAGGCCGGCAGCCAAATAAGTTCCGGAGGAGCGTAGTAATTTGTATCGAAGCCAAAACCTGGGTTGGTGTGAATTTGTTTTAATGGTTGCAGCCTGTAGAAATACATTCCTCCTTTATAAAAAGCAACATGCTTTTCTGTAAAGGCCTCCAGTCGTTTACGGAATGTTTCAGCGCGATCACCTTCCCTCAGTGTAACATAAACTGAAATGTCTCCTGAGAATAGCCAGCCTTCCCGTTCTTTGTTCATACGGTCAAACGTGGAGTAAGAAACAATCATCCGGAAGGGCATGCTCGTATTGAGCGGCGGATCTTCCAATAGGCCTACAACCTGCAATTCGGTATCATCATCCAGTCGTATGGTCTTGCCGATGGGTTCAAGATCAGAAAAGTATTTTCTGGCAAGTGAGGCGGTAAGCAATACCTCATTGGGTTTCTGCAAGGTGGTTGAAGTGATTGGAGTGATGGACCTAAAATCAAAAGTTTCTAAGAAATAGTGATCGGCATAAAGAATTTGATCTTCCATGAAAAGGTCTCGTGTCCCATCAACATGTTCGATAGCTATTTTTCCTGACACCGGTCCATGGGCACGTGTGACCTTTTCAAAATCAGGGAAGTCGGTTAGTATGGCATCGGGCGCGGGATAGTGGACCTGACCACTATCATTGCGTTCCGACCAATCCAAAATTACCCGATAGATCCTGTCGGCTCGTTCATGGAAGTGATCAAAAGAGGTTTCGTATTGAATGATATGATAAAAGGGAATGCAGCAGCCGATGGCTAGCCCTAGCCCTGCTATGTTGATCAGGGAGGTTAGCTTATTTCGATACAAACTTCGAAATGCGATCTGGAAATAATTTTTGAGCATTGTGGTTCTTTGACCAGGCAAAGGTCTACCCTAATGCGGACAGTTAATTAATAGAAATCAACCAAGGACTAACAGAGTTTGTATGTGGTGCTGAGATTGCTGCAGTTTGAAATTATTCGGGAGGGTGCGAACATTCAAGGAAATGCCGATAGCAGGGAGAAATGACAGGAAACAGGGCTTTCCTGAAATCCTTACAGCATGACTTCTCTTTTGGCTAACTTATGCATTCGGTAGAGACAGCATCGTTCATGATTCGTACATTATTTTCAATGAAGTTCTTCACGGCTTGCTTACTTGTTACGCTCATAGCCGAAAGCATGCTGTTCGGGCAGACGAAGAATGAATTTTTTGTTGAAAGGATCTCAGATGGAAATACCGCGTTTCCTGTACCGATCGCTGATATCGCACAGGATGAGATCGGCTTCATTTGGCTTGCTACCCGATTGGGATTGTACCGTTATGACGGGCACCGACTAAAGGCCTATGACCACATTTGTAACGATGGGGCTATAGCCGTAGCCATTGACGAGAAAGGACTCATTTGGATTGGGACATTTATGACTGGAGTCATTGTGTACAACCCAAAAACAGATACGGCCGCTTTCCTTTCAAAAATAATCAAGCAAGCATCGATCACTGCACCTGTTGGTGACATAAAGATTGATGGAGATAATGCCTGGATTGTCTGTCAGGACAAGGTACTCTTGGTGAACCTGGGGATGAAGAGCAGCCGCGAAATCATATCCACACGGGGGAATTCCGACGAAGGGTTCAGGACCATTGATATAGATCAATCCGGGGATGCCTGGATCGGAAAGAAGCATGGATTGCTGGTTGTCAAGGATTCAAAGGACGGCAAGGAAGTTTTTGACCTTAGCAGCAAGGTCATGTTCTCTGAAGTTAACGCTATTGCACGTGTCGGACGTGATACCCTTATCATGGGGACAAACAAGGGTTTCATTGCGATGAACACAAAGACAGGGTTAAGCAATGGGTTTTCTTTGAGACCGGGGGATGGGGAAGAATATTCCACCACCAATAACATTAAAGCAATTCTTGTCCATCACGCGACGTCCAATGTTTGGTACGGGACCACGACAGGATTATTTTTTGAATCAAGGGGAAAGATGAAGACCGCTTTATTTGAGGACACCGATATTCATAGCTTGAGCAGCAATGATGTTTATGTAGTATTTAGATCGAAGGAAGGAATTGTATTTGTCGGTACCGAAATGGGTCTCAGCAAAATTGTGATGGAGAAACAGGGTTTTGATTATTTCAAATTTCCATCTTCCCAAAGACGGGGAAGTTCCAATGCCTCCGGGTTTCATGAAGATCGCAAACGAAACCTGTGGATAGGAATCGAGGGTGAAGGCCTGTATCAGCTTGACTCCAATTTCAATGTATTAAAAGTCTACAGTCAAACGGGCACTCGGCACGATCGTGGCTCGGGGGAACGCAAGTCACGGCTATTTGGCAATTCCATCTTTGCCATTGCCTCTGACGAATCCGGGGAGCTTTGGGTGGGGACTGATCAGGGCATGGCGTCGATCAATCCCATGACGGGAAAGACAACCATTTACCTTCAAGGGAAACGCCGGCAGGGGGAATCTCACTAC
>JAYWDP010000383.1:0-11082 GCA_043779775.1 Cyclobacteriaceae bacterium | reverse complement strand
TGTTGTTATAAAATTCAATGGTACCGCTGATGCGATTTTTCAGCACGGCATATTCAATTCCCACATTAAAGGAACGCACTGTTTCCCACCCCAGGTTAGGGTTTTCAGGCTGGACCTGAACGATACCGGCACTACCGTCATAACTGGCACCCTGCTGATACAAGGAAAGAGAACCAAAGTCACCGATACCACTCTGGTTGCCGGAAGTGCCGATGTTGGCGTAAACCCTCAGGAAGTCAACCTTGTGGGTAAAATTCTTAAAAAATTCCTCTTCGGTCACTTTCCAGTTCAGACCGAGGCTATAAAAATTAGCATGTCGTTTGTCTTTCCCGAACCGGGAAGAAGCATCACTCCTGAATCCGGCTTTTGCAAAATATTTCTTCTTGTACCCGTAGTTAACTTCACTAAAGTACGACTGTATTGCTGATGAAGTTTCATTACCCCCTAACACTGGCAAGTAAGTATTGCCTACCGTGATGCCTCCGTCATTTTTTAAGTTGCCGGTGATGCCGTACCCTGTAAAGTTGAAAGACTGATTCTGGTTGTAAACCAATTCGTAATATGCCGAGGCAAATATCTCATGTACGTCTTTTAAGGTGGTCCGGTAGTTAACAGAAGTAGTTCCTACAAAATTGACATTGTAAGCACTTGCTCTCGTCTGACTGCCTGCCTGTCCGGGGGTTTGCTGACCGGTGTAAGTAGTTTTATCAAAATACTGATCTGTATTCCGTTGGGAGAAATCTGTACCCCAGGATGTTTTAATGCTCAATCCTTGTATGGAAGGAATAAAATATTCCGCGTAGGCATTCACAATTCCTTTGATGTCATTATGCCTGATGTGGTTTTCAAGCAATTCTTGCAGGGCATTGGGTTGTCCCGACCTTATTTTTGTGTAAATGCCATTGGCATCGAACGGAGTCTCATACGGGTTGGTCCATCGCACCGCATTCAAAGGTGATCCGATGTAAGAATTCCCTTCAAACGTGGTTTGATTTTTTGAGTACCCCAGTGTGCTGTTAAAGCCAACGCGAAAATGACTGGCCTCATGCTGCAGATTGAATTTGGCCGTATAGCGCTGCAATCCTGTATTGTTGACTGTTCCCTCCTGGGTGGTATAGTTTCCTGAAATAAAGAAAGTTGTCTTGTCATTGCCTCCCTGAACGCTCAGGTCATGTTGTGCAGTAACGGCTTCGCGAAAGAGGACGTCTTGCCAGTTAGTATTGATTTTCTTCAGTCGGCTTAATTCTGCGCCCGTGTAAGTGCTTAGTGGTGTTCCCCCAGTCAACAATTCAAAATCAATTTTTTGCGTAGAATTCATCACTTGTAAGCGGTTCTGCGGGGCGTAGGAAATTCCGTACTGAAAATTGTAAGTTACCTGGGTCTCTCCTGCTTTTCCTTTTTTTGAAGTGATCACCACTACTCCGTTCGCACCCCGTGAGCCGTATAAAGCGGCCGCCGTCGCATCTTTCAGAACGGTGATGCTTTCAAAGTCGTTAGGATTTAAGGTGTTGAAGACACCCGATGCAATTGGCACGCCATCCATGACATACAAGGGTCCGTTTGAACCGCTCAATGATTTTATTCCCCGGATAGTCACGTTTGCAGCTGCTCCTGGCTGTCCCGAACCGCTTGACACGAGCATGCCTGGCACACGGCCTTGTAACACCTGATCAAATGAGGCTATGGGCGAATTTTGCAGTTTATCTGATTTCACCACGGCAACAGAACCCGGGAGTTCCCGTCTGCTCTCCTCGCGATAGCCGGTAACCACAATCTCTTCCAACTGTTTGAAGTCAGGCTTCATGATCACATCAATGACCGAACGCTTTCCCACTTTTATCTCCTGGGATTCAAATCCAACAAAGGAGAAAATCAGGACCGCGTCAGACGAAATGCCGGTTACCTTATAAGCACCGGTTATATCGGTTACCGTACCTGTGCCTGTACCTTTCACGACAATGTTAATACCCGGCATACCCTGCTTGTCTTCCTGGGAAATGACTTTTCCGGAAACGGTAATATCCTGCGCCACGGTTAAGGTCACCACTTGAAAGAGAAAAGACAAAATCAGGTAAAGACGAATCCTCATGCTGGCAAAATCATCAACTGCAAGTAACTTATTTGGACTAAATAATTTTAAAAATAACAAATTATTGACACGAATTCCCCGAAGATGTCTATGAATACCCAATTATGGGTGGCCGAAAAGATACGAGATTAACGTACGACTCGGAATTCTATGCGCCGGTTAATCTGTTTGTTCTCTTCCGAATCATTGGGCTTGAGTGGCTTATCAGCCCCATATCCTTTTTGAATTATTCGGGTGGAGGCGATGCCGTGAGATATGAGATATGTAGCAACCGATTGCGCCCTTTTCAGGGAAAGTTGAAGATTCCCGGCAGGGGTCCCCACATTATCCGTATGCCCGCTGATTTCCACCCGGACCCTGGGATTATCATTTAAGAAACGGAGCGCTTTGCCCATTTCGGTGATTGATTTGTCTTTCAGTTCATACTTGTTGAAATCAAAAAACAAATTATTCAACACCGCTGAGGCACCGGTTTCTACGGGCTCCAGAAAAACGTCCAGTGCAACAGGCACCAGATTCTCCTGAATCTCATAATTGAAATTCAAACTTTGAAAAAGATAACCGGGACGACTCACATACAATCCATAGTCAGCGCCTTGCGTCAACACCATTAGATACTCACCCGACACCGAATCCGAATCAACGAATGAAGTCAATTCGTTTTTATTGATGTTGAACAACTCCACCCGTGATTTCAACGGTAGCTTTGTTTTCTTGTCGCGGACGATGCCTTTCACATAATTGCTTTTGTACCTGAGCTGAAGTTCTTCTGGCACGGTAATTTCAACAATTTCCGAGGAATTTATTTTTTGGTTGTCTTCATGGGAGTAAAATCCATGCTGACCGTCGGCCGTAATGAAGAGCGAAAATTGGTCTTCATGATTATTGACCGGGAAACCGAAATTGTCGGGCTCTGTCCATTCTCCATTTTCACGTTCGCTGCGATAAAGATCATAGCCGCCAAAACCCGGCTTGCCATTGGAAGCAAAAAATAAGGTGCGTCCATTCACATGGATGAAAGGCGAAATCTCTTCATAGGGTGTATTGATTTTGGGACCCAGGTTTTCTGCCCTGCTCCATTTGTTTTCATCCAGCTTGTAGGAGATGTAGAGGTCCTTGTTGCCGATACCCCCTCTCCGGTCGGAAACAAAAAATAACATTCTTCCGTCGGCAGACAAAGAGGGTTGCGACTCCCATGCCGCTGAATTTATTTCGGGGCCGAGGTTCACCGGCTTGGTCCACTCTTCTCCTATTTTTCTGCTTTCAAATAGATCACAGCTTCCGTATCCCCTTCTACCGATGCAGGAAGTGAAAATTAGTTGCCGTCCATCAGCGGAAATGGTACAAGTGCCTTCATTGAGAGGAGAATTAATATTGGGTGAAATGGATACTGGCTTTTCCCATTTTCCCAGCGAATCTTTTTTACAGACCACGAGGTCTTCATCATCCTCCTGGCCTCCGCCCTTCCTACGGGTGAAGATCAACTCTTGTTCGTCGGCGGTGAGCACGGGAAAGTACTGCATGGCAAAGGCATTAACGGTGTCACTCAGTTGATGCGGCTGAAACTGCGATGCCATTTTTTTATTGCGAAGCGCATATTGGGCATTTCGCTTCCATAACGTGGCCTGGTCGATCCTGGGCTTGTTGAGAATTTCAGCATCGAGATAGCGGTCGAGAAACTGCTGCGATTTTTCATAGTCACCCTGCAGTAAATAATTTTCACCGAGTTCGTAGAAATAAGCCTTTTGTTTTTTCTGGTCCTGAGTCATGGAGAGACCCATCATATAAAGTTCTGTGGATCTGGGATAGTTCCGCTGGGATTTATAGATGATGGCCTTGCGAAAATACGCTTCGGAGAAATTCTTGTCTTTATCGATGGCCTGGTCGAGCAAGGAAAGCGCTTCACGGTACTGACCCCGGACCCGGTAATTGTCGGCTTCAGTGTACAGTTCGATGGCCTTCTTGTTTTTCGTACTGAGGGTAGGTTGGGCGTGGAGGGAGAGGACGGCCAGTGAAAAGGCCAAAAAAACAAATAATTTCAATTTCATCCCCGCGAAGTTAATATCGTTTGGTATAACGACAGTATAGGGTGGGAGGTATTTGTCCAAGCGATTGTTCCATAACTATCTAACCACGCAAGAAGTTGCTAACTCCGGCAACTCCCACATCAGCATTGAATTAATTAATTTAAAGGAATCAAACAAAGGAATCTCGTCAACCGTTATTTCACGTTCCTCCACCATCTTCCTATCAATCAAACTTTGACGCATCGTCCCCTGCAATAGATAAGTTGCCGGCGTGAACCATGCATCGTTCTTTTTAAAAACAATATTCGCATACGAGGTATCCGTCACCAATCCATTGCGAATAATCAACACATCATCACAGGGGCCGCGCTGAGCAAAGAGTAAATCCAGCGCCGATCGGTCCTTAAACTTATGATGGTATGAAATGGTGTCGTCATAAACCAGTTTCAGTGAAGTCACCGGCTTCACCTGATAATGTAAAATTTCAATATCACGAACTTCCGTATCGTAAGTGATCCTGCATTTGAAAAGTCCTTGGCTGGGAATGGGATAGGATGAAACTAATTCCTTAAGGTCAAATGGCGGGGGTATATGAAACAAATTCTCCCATGCCCGCTTCAACCGGGCTGCATGATATGGTAGGTTGTTGAACTCCCCATCAAAAAGTCGTATGGTTTCAATTAAGGGGGACATACACTTTATCAATGGCTTCCTGGTATTCTTTGGAGGCAATACTTTGCGTAGTGATTCCGCCACCACTCCGATAATACATTTTTTCTCCGACTTGCTCAATAAAACGAATCATCACACAACTGTCGAGCTGCTTGCCGTCAAAATAACCAGCCACTCCTGTATAATATCCTCGCTTCTCTTTTTCAGCCTCCCGGATGATTTCGAGTGTCTTCGCTTTCGGCGCGCCGCTTACCGAACCGGCCGGCAACAACGAACTCAGTAGTTCTCCTATCCGCGACCAATAATCTCCCTGTAGCTTTCCTACAATTTCAGAACTCACCTGGAGCAACGTTTTATCGCTGGTCTTCAACGCCTCCACATAACGGAATTTCGTCACCGCAACCTCATCCGCTACCTGACTCAGATCATTTCGGATCAGGTCCACAATAGTGACGTGCTCGGAAAATTCCTTCTGATCAGCCAGTATCATTTCCCTGGCTTGGGGCAACGAAGCATCAATGGTACCCTTCATGGGATTTGAATAAATCAAATCGTTTTCAATACGCACAAAAGTTTCCGGTGAGAAAACCAGAAAGTGACTTTTATGGAAAATTTTGTATTTGGCTCGGGCAACAAAGAATAACTCGCGCAAACTTACATTGGTTTGAATTTCGGTTTTAATAGTGAGGTTCGTAAGGAATGAATCACCGCGACGCAGGCAAACCATCACTTCGTCAAATTTTTTTCGATAGTCCTTCTCGGAAATAGTATTCTTAACCAGAACTGGATTACCATTAAACGTTTCACTTCCTGCATTGGTAAATCCTTGAAAATCAAACAGAATTTGTTTTGAGTCTATTCCACTCATCCGAGATGCCAAAGCCTCCTCCATTTCAAAGTCAACCATAAAAAGAAAAGGTACCCTTTCCCTCCCCCACTGATTCAACTTCTCGATAAATTCAATTTTGTTCACTCAACTAACTTAAACACTTTAACACTTATACACTTATACACTTTCCCTAAGGGATGTCCATGTACTTATGAACCTGAAGGGAAATCCTCCACTGTGGATGCAACTTCACATAATCTATGATCAGCGGCAGCATTTTTTTTTCCTTCGACCACTCGGGCTGGAGAAATAATTTGCATTCGTCGGAAACTTTCGCTGCTTCTTTCTCTGCCCAGTCAAAGTCACTTTTATTAAAGACAATAATTTTCACTTCCTGGGCCATCGGGTACACCGACTCATGAGGGGCCTTGAATTTCTTGGGCGACAGACAAACCCAGTCCCAGGTTCCCGTCAGCGGATAGGCACCGGAAGTTTCAATGTGCGCCCGCAGTCCGGCCTTTTTCAATTCTGCTGTCAACGTCTGTAGGTCATACATCGCCGGCTCACCACCGGTCACCACGGCCATCAGCGCACCGGATTCTTTCGCAAAGCGGGCCATCGCTTTCACTTCCACCTTGGGATGCGCTTCGGCAGGCCAGGATTCTTTCACATCGCACCATACACAGCCCACATCACAACCTCCTAGACGGATGAAATAAGCAGCAGAACCCTGATAGGCTCCTTCGCCCTGGATGGTGTAGAAGTGTTCCATCAAGGGGAGCGCGTTGTTCGTTGCTCGTTGTTCGTTGTTCGTTGATTTCAAGCTTGAAAATTCAAATTTCAGATTTCGTTCAAAGTTTAGGCAGCAATATTATAAGAAGCATTTATTCAATAGCCGGCAGCACTGCCTTCGGCGCTGCGGGAGTCGGCAGCGCCCATCATCTCGCCAGTCGTAGTATTTATAAAGATGCCCATGGCGTCGCCGATGTAATAGGGAAGTTCTTTCACTGTACTGCCCCGCTGGTTGAGGATCGCTTTGGTGTCCTTCGAGAGCCAGTAGGGCTCTACAGCAATCTGGTCAGGAAGCCATTGATGATGCAAACGCGGTGCCTCTACAGCCTGTGCGATGTTCATCTTGTGATCTACCACATTCAAAATAATTTGCAACACGGTGGTAATGATGGTCCTGCCGCCCTGTGCCCCGATGATCATTACAGGCCGCCCGTCTTTTGACAATATCGTGGGTGTCATACTCGACAACATCCGCTTCCCTGGTTCAATAAGATTGGGTTTTGTGCCTATCTGCCCTTGCGTGTTGGTGGCTCCTGGCACGGGATTGAAATCACCCATCTCGTCGTTGAGAAAAAATCCGAGTCCATCGGCGACAACTTGTGAACCATAGCCTTGCTCGAGTGTGTAGGTAAGCGCCACGGCGTTGCCTTCCTGGTCCATCACCGAAAAGTGTGTGGTGTTGCTGCCGCCGTCATAAATCTGTCCGAAACGAGATGAATCACTTGGTGAAGATTTATATAATTTGATCCCATCCCTCAGTTTAGCAGCATACTCCTTGGAAGTCAGTTTAGCAATGGGAAGTCCGTTGTTGAATTCAGGATCACCCATGAATTCCGCCCGGTCTGCAAAGGCGCGCTTCATGACTTCACTGAGCAAGGTCAAATAGTCCGCTGACTTATATCCTACCTCATTGAGATCATATCCTTCCAGCATGTTCAGCATTTCGACCAGGGCGGTTCCTCCTGAGCTTGGCGGTGGCATCGAATAGACAGTATAGCCACGATAGGTATTGCTCACAGGTTTGCGTTCAATGGCTTCATATTGTTCAAGGTCTTGTTTTGTGATAATACCTCCTTGTTGCTTCATGAATTCAGCCAGGCGGGTAGCCGTCTCTCCCTTGTAGAATCCATCACGCCCATTGTCTCCGATGCGTCTCAATGATTTGGCGAGATCGAGTTGCTTCCAGTTTTCACCAATTGTGTAAACGTCTTTGCCGTTTTTATACATGACCTTGGCCGTAGAGGAAATTTTTTGCCATTGATCCTTGCGTCTTTTTGATGTTTCGGAAAGAGAACGATTGAATGGAATTCCATTGGTGGCCAGCAGAATCGCCGGTTCCACCAGGTTCTTCCAAGGCAGCTTGCCATACTTCTTGTGAGCCAATGCCAGGCCCGCTACCGTACCCGGTGTTCCAACAGACAACACACCGACATGGTTGATATCTTTAATCACCTTACCATCCTTGTCGAGGAACATTTTGTCGGTTGCGGCCAGCGGTGCTTTCTCCCGAAAGTCGATGGTCGTGGCCTCTCCGTTACGCGGTACATATACCATGAATCCACCGCCACCAATATTCCCTGCACCTGGAAAAGTAACAGCCAGGGCAAACGCTGTCGCCACGGCTGCATCTACGGCGTTGCCCCCTGCTTTCAGGATGTCCCTACCAATTTCTGAAGCGATCATGGAGGTTGTTACGACCATGCCTTTGTTTGCATAAACAGGAAGGCGGCCGCCCGTAGGTGTGAATGAGCTTACCAGAAACAGACATGCGAGCAGCCCAACAGTAAATATTTTTTTCATAAGCTGATTTTTGGAACCCTAAGATAAGAAGAGTTTAGAGTTCAAAGTTCAAGGTTCAAAATTCAAAGTTTCGTATTCCCAAGTTATACCAAACCGTAGCACAACCTTGAACTTTAAACTTTGAACTATTATGGGTGTCTTAATTCCGTTGCACGGAGTGTGTTAAGGAGCAGCGAAGCGATCGTCATCGGCCCCACTCCCCCGGGTACCGGCGTAATGAAAGAACATTTCGGGGCCACATTTTTAAAATCGACGTCGCCCTTGATGGTGAATCCATGGGGTTTGGAGGGATCATCAACTTTGCTCGTGCCAATGTCAATCACCACCGCCCCTTGTTTCACCATATCGGCGGTGATTAAACCTGGTTTTCCTGCGGCAACAAATAAAATATCCGCGTTGAGGGTATAGTGCTTTAAGTCCCTGGTGTATTTATGACAAATGGTGACTGTAGCATGACCTTGTTCTACCAGCATCATACTCAGGGGCGCCCCGGCAATCCGGCTTGCACCTACGACCACACAATTCTTGCCTTCCGTTTGAATGTCATATCTGCGAAGTAACTCCATCACACCAAAGGGCGTGGCGGGCATGAGCAAAGGGACCTTCGAAATGATACTTCCAAAATTCCTGTTGGTAAATCCGTCGACGTCTTTGTCGGGACGGATTTTGTCGGTGATGCGCTCCACGGAAATGTGTGGCGGCAACGGCAACTGAACGATGAAGCCATCCACATCTTCGTCATTGTTCACTGCCGTAATGTGCTTGCTAAGCTTTTCTTCAGAGATCGTATCAGCAAAGCGCATCATGGTATAATGATAGCCAGCTTCCTTACACGCCTTCACCTTATGATCAACGTACGTCTGACTGGCACCATCATCGCCCACCAGGATGAAAGCAAGGTGGGGAATTTTCTTTCCCGCCAGTTTGCGCTCTGCAACTTTCTGTGAAATCTCTAATTTGATTTCATTGGCAATCTTGCGGCCGTCGATACGGGTATAGGTTGTTGTTTCTGTCATTTCAAAAAAATCCAGGATTATTTATGAAATCAGATTAATTAATCAAGTTTCAACACAGCCATGAAAGCCTCCTGAGGAATTTCTACAGATCCTACCTGCCGCATGCGCTTCTTCCCTTTTTTCTGTTTCTCCAACAGTTTACGCTTTCGCGAAATATCACCGCCATAACATTTTGCCAATACGTTCTTGCGCATGGCGCTGACCGTTTCGCGCGATATGATCTTCTGTCCGATCGCAGCCTGGATGGCTACTTCAAACATATGACGGGGAATAAGCTCTTTCAACTTCTCACACAACTTCTTTCCCCAGTCATACGCCTTCGCACGGTGAACGATGGCCGACAAGGCATCCACCTTTTCACCATTCAACTGAACATCAAGCTTCACCATGTCCGATTCGCGGTAGCCTATGAGATGATAATCCAGTGAAGCGTATCCCTTTGAAATAGTCTTTAACTTATCAAAGAAGTCGAATACAATTTCGGCTAAAGGCATTTCAAAACTCAGCTCAACCCGGTCGGAAGTCAGGTACATTTGGTTTTTAATGTTGCCTCGCTTGTCCATGCACAAACCTATGATGGGGCCTATGAATTCTGACTTGGTAATTATTTGTGCGGTGATATATGGTTCTTCAATGAGATCCATCGTTGTGGGATCCGGCATCTCAGAGGGTGCATTGATCTCAATCACTTTGCCATTGGTCAGCCGTGCTTTGAATTTTACGGAGGGCACCGTGGTGATGACGGTCATGTTGAATTCCCGTTCCAGGCGTTCCTGAATAATCTCCATGTGGAGCATTCCCAAAAATCCACAACGGAAACCAAAACCAAGGGCGGCTGAAGTTTCAGGTTCCCACACCAGAGAAGCATCGTTGAGTTGCAACTTCT
The DNA here is from genome assembly GCA_043779775.1 of Cyclobacteriaceae bacterium. GTDB lineage: Bacteria > Bacteroidota > Bacteroidia > Cytophagales > Cyclobacteriaceae > ELB16-189. Next base: position 971 of record JAYWDP010000383.1, on the reverse strand, counting down.
CCATGGAAGAACGCAGCTCTTCGAACTCAGAAGTCTCTACAGGATAGATTCCGGCGAAGACCATCGGTTTAACATCTTCAAAGCCCTTGATGGCTTCACCCGGGTTATTTACCAAGGTGATGGTATCCCCCACCTTAACTTCCTTTGCTACTTTAATCCCCGAGATGAGATAACCGACATTGCCGGCGCTGATTTCATTCCGCGGGTATTTGTCCAGCTTGAGCACACCAATTTCATCAGCACCATACTGTTTATCTGCGTTTACAAATTTGATCTGATCATTTTTTTTGATTGTCCCGTTAAATACACGGTAATACACTTCAATTCCGCGGAAGGAATTAAACACCGAGTCAAAGATCATCGCCTGCAACGGTGCCTTGGGGTCACCCTTGGGGGCAGGAACGCGAGCTATCACAGCTTTTAAAATATCTTCAATACCGATTCCCTCTTTCGCACTCGCCCGGATCACAGAATTGCGATCGCAACCGATCAGGTCTACAATCTGGTCAGTCACTTCATCGGGCATGGCGGCAGGCAAATCAATTTTATTCAGGACCGGAATTATTGCAAGATTATGGTCCAGGGCGAGGTAGAGGTTAGAAATCGTCTGGGCTTGAATTCCCTGTGCGGCATCCACGATCAGTAAAGCGCCCTCACAGGCCGCAATAGAGCGTGACACTTCATAGGAAAAGTCGACGTGGCCGGGGGTATCTATGAGATTGAGGATATAGTCTTTGCCATCGAGTGTATAGTTCATCTGGATGGCGTGGGACTTGATTGTGATACCTTTTTCCCGCTCTAAATCCATGCTATCCAGCACCTGGGCGTGCATCTGACGGTCGGTAAGCGTGCCAGTAACCTCCAAAAGCCGGTCTGCCAGCGTACTTTTTCCGTGATCGATATGCGCTATGATGCAAAAGTTGCGGATATTTTCCATTCCCTTCATTCTTCCGTGATTTTTAAGGCGCAAA
>JAYWDP010000382.1:0-3992 GCA_043779775.1 Cyclobacteriaceae bacterium | reverse complement strand
GGTGATTTGCAAACTACCTCTGACAGTCGTCTGCGGAAGGCCTACTCTCCTTTTCCCATAGAACGTTGGCCAGTTCGGTTCGCTCGACCTCCACACATAACAAATGCTTGATAAGAGTCTTCCATCTTTTGTACAGCATCATCGTCCTTACAACTGGACTTTGTTCAAGACACACACGTTTGTGCATAAGCAGTGGCGGGAATTCGAAGCGCGTCACTGTCCCACGAAACCAAACATAATTTGAAAAACTAAACTACAAATTTACACTGAACCCCGCCATTGATTATGCATTTTGTTGGCAGTAGTAGGGCCCTTCTCCTCACTTCATGCGTAGCCTTGTCTTTTGTCCCCCGTCAATTAACGCAAATCTTTTATGGTTAGTCGTGCGGTCGGGCATTTTTCATTGTCTGCATTGCCGGCTTACACAAAACTGAGCACACTCTTTGACTGGCTTTGGGTGCGGGTTGTATGTGCGGCCAGGCAATGTGTGTGCGTGGAATTGGCAACGAAGTATATTTTTCATATCACTCTATCTTAATGACATCAACCGGATTCATTCGTCCTGATTTCCAAGCAGAGAAACTTCCTGATACAACTACCAGCAGCAGGGAAGTTAATCCTACAAACAAGAAAGGCCAGTAGCTTATTTCGATGCGATACGCAAATGTCTCCAGCCAGTTTTTAATAAGCCAATAGGCTATTGGGAGGGCAATCAAATTAGAGAACAACATGAGCCGAACAAAATAGTTCATGTGCAAGGTGAAAATCTGGGTGACGGATGCGCCCAGCACTTTACGAATACCGAATTCCTTCATGCGCTTGATGGACATATAAGCTGCCATCGAAAAAATCCCGAGCACGGAAACCAAAATGATTACCAACGTTCCAAATTGAAGTGAAGCAAATGCCTTACTTTCTTTTTGATGGCGACTGTTGTAAAGTTCATCCACAAACCGATAAGCCAATGGATACCCGGGCATAATGGCTTTATACTTTTCTTCAATTGCTTGGACCACAGCCGTATCATTACCTTGGTAGCGCACATAAATAAAACCGTCCGGATACTCATTAGTCCACGGCAATCGCATAACCAGCGGCCTGACTTTATCATAGAGCGGGCTGATGTTGATGTCGGACACAACACCCACGACAGTTCCGTCCCATTTGCCTTTTTCTTCAGGATGTGTGTAGATACGCTTACCGATTGGATTCTTCCAACCCAACTCACGCACAGCGGATTCATTCAAAATGAATGCAGCACCGCTGTCGGATGGAATATTCACATTGAATGTTCGACCTTCTAAAAATTTGATGCCGAGTGTTGAGAATAATTCATCATCGGAAAAAACTTCATAGAGCTCCACTTTTTTCATTTCTTGTTTGTCTTCCTGCTCCACGAAGTACCAGTCCTTCCAGTAGCCACCACCAATCCTGAAAGAACTGTTTGATAGATTCGTCACACCAGGAACTTGTTTGAGTTCATGTTTGAAGGTTTGCATGTTTTTCACGGTGAATTCCCACGGCATGCTGAGCACAAGCAAATTCTTTCTATCAAAACCCAATTCTTTGTTGTGGATAAAACCGATTTGTTGACCAACCATAAACGTGCAGCAAATACAAATAGCTGAAATGGCGAACTGACTAAACAACAAAATCTGACTTACCGATGAATTATATCCGCCTGATTTTGATTTCAGGTTTTGGATGACTCCAGTGTTGGCAAACAGTCGGGCTGGAAAATAGGTGGAAAAAAAAAGTAAAGTGACTATACCAGAGAAGCCAATGATTAAAACACGAGGCTCCAGGAGCATTTCGAAACGCAAGTCAGCGTCAAGCAACTCTAAAATTTTAGGAAACAACAAATAGAGCAGACCTATTCCCACGCATAGCGAAATAACGCTGAACAACAGCGCTTCAATAGTTACCTGCGTTACCAATTGATGCTTGCGGGCACCCAGCACTTTGCGCACACCAGTTTCTCGCGAGCGACTGCTGAAATCGGCAATGGAAAGGTTCACATAGTTGATGCCCGCTACGACCAGTAAGAGAATTCCAAGCACTGAGAAGGCATAAACATAAACCGGGCTGCCTTTTCCAAAGTAATCGTTTCTGTACATGGGTCCGAGATAAACATCGGCAATCGGTTGAAATGAAACACTGAATCCATACTCGCTTCGATCTGATTTGTGTATGTATGGCTCCAGTGCTGCCTCAACTTTTTCCAGGAAGTCCTTACCAGGAGGATGCGATAGCCGAACAAAGAGTGTTGCTGCTTGGTCAACGAATGCAACTGGGTCATTGATACTCGTTAATGAAAATTCATGCTTATCGCGAATAGAAACAATGGCGCCCGCAAACAGGTGCGAGTTGGCTGGCGTATCTTCAATAACTGCCGTAACTTCATACAGGTTTGGATCATTATTGATCCCCAGGGCACGTTGCAAAACATCGGTAGTTCCAAAGAGTCTGTTGGCCATGGTGCGTGTGAGTACAATACCATTGGATTTCTGCAACGCTTTCCGGTTCCCCTTGATAAATCGAAACATCAGTACGTTAAACAAAGAACTGTCAGCCTCCAATAAGTTCTCGCAGTCGTACAAATTTTTGTCAAGACGCAGGTAGGTGGCATTGGCATAACGGACACGAGCCATCGAAACAACTTCGGGGATATGCAGTTGAAGGATAGGCCCAAGAGCATGGGGTACGATGGCATAATTTTCCAGCACGCCATTTTCCTTTCTTTGCGTTGTCACGCGGTAAATGTTTTGATAATCTGTGTGGTAGGTGTCGAACGAAAGCTGAAATGCCACATAAATAGCAATGGCAAGAAAACTGAAAATGGCCAAGGACAATCCGCCAAGCTTAAACGTAAAGTTCATTTTGCTCTTGCGAATATGGCGCATGCTGGTGATGAAATAGTTTTTGAGCATAGGAAACTGATTTTGGTTCATTGAAAATTTATTTCTTAGAAATATCCCCGGCCTGCAAAACCGAACAACACTCGACAGTAATCTTCTCTTCGCTTTTCGCTTCCCTACGGTCTTTACTTCGTAGTTGTATATTTCTATCAAGTCTCCCTCAATCTGCTCATACAACTCATCAGGACAAATTGCCCGAAGTAATCTTTCTGCCCATATCGGAAGAGATTTCATTTAGCTATTGACCGTTTTCAATTGTGGCACCAACTTCCAAATTTCCGTTCTCGTTTCTTTCATGGCACGTAGTATGGCAAGACCTGCGTTCGTAATGGAATAGATTCTTTTCCGCCTCCCGCCACGTTCATTTGTTGCACCGCCAACAGTCGACTTAATGTATCCCTTTTCTTCCAACCGGTAAAGTATTACGTGTACAGCACTCAGCGTCACTTTTCGGTCAAGCCACTGCTCAATTTCAATAGTAATAGCAGCTCCGTAGGCATTTTCACGAAGGGCTGCCACCAGCGTTAGAATCAATTCTTCGAAGTCATTCAGGAATTCCTTTCCCATTTCATTCTGTTTTCAGAAGCAAATAAGTAAATAAAATCTAAAATACATAACGTAGGAAGGTTTGGCGCTTGCCATAGCTTTGGTGGCGGGGTGGGTTTGTGCGGCTATGGCATGTGCCAAATGCGCGGGGCAATTCGTGAGGAGAATCTTCTTAAAAATGCGAAGGGTCGGCCATTTTATCTTTCAGTTGTCCAACGTTACTCATTTCTCAAAGTCCAAGTTGTTCCGAAGCCGTTCACTTGTCCTCGTGGGAAATCTTTGTCAGTAGAGTGTCACCCGTTAGATGACCAAATTGTCTGGGGCCCTATTACTGCCAGTCGAGTCACGCAAGGGAGTCTCACCCCTGCGTTCTCACGGAACCGTACCTGAAAGTCTCCCTTCATACAGCCTGCCCCGCCTTCTTGCGGGGGCTCTTCCTGTTTGATCACAAATGTATTTCTACATCACGGATATACCAACTTCTTTGGCTGTGATCTCGTTTCAAATTAAGTGATCATCCCATTTCTG
>JAYWDP010000381.1:0-3999 GCA_043779775.1 Cyclobacteriaceae bacterium | reverse complement strand
GCATGAGGTTACCAGCTGCAATCAGACAACCACCATAAAATACAGCTTTTCGCAAGCCAAAAAATTTGTCAGCCACCCACCCACCCGGTAATGCTAGCAGGTAGACAAACATTGTGTAGAGGCCATAGATGGCGGTAGCTGTTTTGTCTTCCAGGCCCATCCCTCCGTTTTCCACAGCGGCTACCATGAAGAGTAACAAGAGGGCGCGCATTCCATAATAGCTAAACCGTTCCCACATCTCTGTGAAAAACAGGGTGGTTAGTCCGCGAGGATGGCCAAAGAAAGTTTTGATGGTTGTCATTATCCCAGGATTGTCCTTAAAGTATGCTTATTAATTTTGTTAGTCAAGTGTAGATTGCCCCAGTCGATCGTTATTCCATTTCCTTGTGTTCACATTGAATTGATTGCGCAGAACCCCATACCCTATTTATTAAAGAAAAGGCTCTGACATTAGTCAGAGCCTTATGAATTCCTTACTCCATAGTTTCAGGTTCCAGCCTCCATTTTTCCGGTGATCGCCACAAGCTAGATAGCAAAAGCTCACGCATAAAAATGAATTCCTTTGGGAGCTTGTCGTACATCCGCTCAAAAAGTTCGGCATGATCCAGCAATTCTTTTTTCCACGCCTCACGGTCAACATTCATTATTGCATCAAATTGCTGTTTTGTGAAGTCAGAACCTGTCCAATCAATATCGTTATAGTGTGGCATCCAGCCAATAGGACTTTCCACGGCGTTTGACTTTCCTTTGATCTTCTGCACAATCCATTTTAGTATCCTGGTGTTTTCGCTGAAACCAGGCCATAAGAAATTACCCTTTTCATCCTTGCGGAACCAGTTGACACCGAATATCCTTGGCGGGTTGGGTATGTTGCGACCAAACTGTAGCCAATGATTAAAGTATTCACCCATGTGATAGCCACAAAACGGTAGCATGGCAAATGGGTCTCTTCTTACTTTACCAACCTCTCCAAAGGCTGCTGCCGTTGTTTCAGAGCCCATGGTGGCTGCCAAATAGACACCAGAATTCCAGTTATGTGCCTGATAAATTAAGGGTATCGTAGTACTCCTACGCCCTCCAAAGATAAAGGCCCCAATAGGCACTCCATTAGGATCTTCCCAAGAAGGGTCGAGCACTGGGTTTTGAGTTGCTGGTGCAGTAAATCGAGCATTTGGATGTGCGCAGGGTTTGCCACTGGCTGGATCCCATTTCTGTCTGCGCCAATCGGTAAGATCTTTGGGTGGTTCTTTGGACATGCCCTCCCACCACACATCGCCGTCCGGAGTGACACCAACATTTGTGAAAATAGTGTTCTTTGAAACCGAAGCCATAGCATTCGGGTTCGTTTTCATGTTTGTGCCTGGCGCCACTCCAAAATATCCGGCCTCAGGATTAATAGCATACAGCTTACCATCCTTACCAGGCTTAATCCAGGCGATGTCATCACCTACCGTGGTGATCTTCCATCCGCTAAATTCCTTCGGTGGGATAAGCATGGCAAAGTTGGTCTTGCCACATGCACTTGGGAAGGCAGCTGCCACATAGGTCTTCTCCCCTTCAGGATCCTGTACCCCTAGAATGAGCATGTGCTCTGCGAGCCATCCTTCTTCACGGGCCATTGAGGAGGCGATACGCAAAGCAAAACACTTCTTGCCCAGTAACGCATTGCCGCCATATCCTGAACCATACGAAACTATGGCCCGGTCTTCCGGGTAATGGACGATATATTTTACTGTTGGATTGGTAGGCCACTTTAGATCCTTCTGACCGGGCTCTAGCGGAGCACCTACGGAATGCAGGCATTTTACAAATTCTCCTGCTTCACCGAGCACATCCATTACTCTCTTCCCAACGCGGGTCATGATATGCATATTCACAACAACATATTCAGAATCTGTGAGCTGTACACCGATGTGTGAAAGGGGGGAGCCAACTGGCCCCATGCTAAATGGAATAACATATAGCGTACGTCCCTTCATGCAACCCTCGAAAAGCTTCTTGAGCTTTGGCTTCATTTCTTTAGGGTCTTCCCAGTTGTTCGTTGGCCCGGCATCCTCTTTCCAACGACTACATATATAGGTGCGGTCTTCGACACGTGCCACATCACTAGGATCCGAGAAGCATGCATAACTATTGGGTCTCTTTTTTGGATCCAATCTGATAAATGTGCCCTTCTGGACTAGCTTCTCGCAAAGTTCATCGTACTCCTTAGTAGATCCATCACACCATCTGACAGTATCGGGCCTACAAACACTGGCCATCTCCTTAACCCAATCAAGTAACTCGGTATGTTTGATCGGGTAGGTTGACGCTGAATTTTCTTTATCGGCCATATGAATTGAATTTAAAGTAACGACTATGCAAAATAGGGATTGAAACGGTGAAAACGAAGTGCTTCCATCAGGCAGAATGCCTAATAACAGATTTCTTTGAGGATTCTAATGCGTTATATTTGATTAATAAGCATTTATATTTGCAAAAATTTTTAATTTTGGATAGAAAAGTAAAAGTCGGACTAGTGCAGATGTCTTGCACGGCTTCCTCAGCGGAAAACATTGAAAAGGTAAGGGCCAGGATCATAGATCTGGCGCGGAATGGTGCACAAATCATTTGCTTGCAAGAACTATTCCTGTCTCTGTATTTCTGCGATGAAGAGAACTACGATAATTTTAGACTTGCGGAAGCAATTCCGGGACCCTCTACTGAAATTCTTGGCAAATTGGCTAAAGAACAAAATGTTGTGATTGTAGCTTCACTTTTTGAGAAACGGGCGGAAGGTCTCTACCATAATACGACAGCCGTACTAGATGCGGATGGAAGCTACCTCGGGAAATACAGGAAAATGCATATACCTGATGATCCCGGTTACTATGAGAAATTTTACTTCACCCCTGGAGATTTGGGCTATAAAGTATTCAAAACAAAATTTGCCACCATCGGCGTTTTAGTTTGCTGGGACCAGTGGTACCCGGAGGCCGCCAGGATAACTACTTTGATGGGTGCAGAAATTTTGATCTATCCTACTGCCATTGGCTGGTCCGTTTCCCAGAATGATTCAACCAACGAAGAGCAATATAATGCTTGGCAAACCATTCAGAGGTCGCATTCAATAGCTAATGGGGTATATGTTGTCTCAGTCAACAGGGTAGGAAAAGAAGGGGGCATGAAGTTCTGGGGTGGATCGTTTGTTTCAAGTCCTTTTGGTAAAGTAATATATCAGGCGTCCCATGATCAGGAGACTACGCATGTTGAAGAACTTGACCTTACTCAAAGCGATCGCTATCGTTCACATTGGCCCTTCCTTCGAGACCGCAGAATTGATTCTTACCACCCGATCCTTACACGTTATCTGGACGAGCCATAACATAATCCTGTCAACGCAAACGTAATGTCTTCTACTCCCAAGCAACTTGGCTTTCATTTTCCTGCCGAGTTCGAAAAACACGATTCAACCTGGCTAAGCTGGCCTCACAAGGAGGGCTCATGGCCTGGCAAGATTCATCGTATTTACCCTGCCTATTCTGCTTTTATCAAATCACTCGCCCAATCGGAGAATGTAAATATTAACGTGACAGATAATGCCATGAAGACCATGGCCACGGAACATCTTGTCCATGCCGGAGCTAATCTGAGTCGTATCCATTTCCATTTGAATGCAACCAATGATGCCTGGTGCCGCGATCATGGCCCAGCGTTCCTGGTCAATCCAACGGAAAATAAGAAGGCCATTGTCGATTGGGGCTACAACGCCTGGGGCGAGAAATATCCTCCCTACGATTTGGATGATGTCATACCAACACGAATTGCCAATGAGCTTAAAATTCCCGTCTTCAATCCAGGCATTGTTATGGAAGGGGGCTCTGTTGATTTTAACGGTGCCGGAACTATCCTCACCACAACTTCCTGCCTGCTTAACAAAAATCGAAATCCCCTTTTGACACAGTTACATCTTGAAGAGTATCTCATAAATTACTATGGTGCTGAACAGATACTCTGGCT
>JAYWDP010000380.1:0-11114 GCA_043779775.1 Cyclobacteriaceae bacterium | reverse complement strand
CTTTTGCAAGTGTGTTAGTCAAGGATTATTCCGAGATAGAGCGAGCAACAAACATTTGTGGCCCATTCGATGACATGATAATTTCTTATAAAGGTTCTGACAAAACCGATCTTAAATTTCTTGAGAATGATGTGTATGCTGCCGATAGTAATTTTTTTAAAATATTTAATTTTAAAATTTTGAAGGGAGACAGGAAGACAATGCTCCTGCATTCAAAAAGTATGGTGCTCACCGAAAGGACAGCGAAACGGCATTTTGGTGATGAAGATGCATTTGGAAAGTTGATCACGATGTCGGGCGATATTTTTACTGTTACAGGAGTTTGCGAAGATCCACCTGCTAATACTCATTTACAATTTGGCTTACTAATTTCTATTCACACCATCGAACGGTTCAATCTCGATAATTTTAACCGACCTGATACCTATTGTTACTTGAAATTGAAAGAGGGTGCAAATCCAGCATCACTTGAATTAAAGTTCCCAAAAACGGTGGACTTGTATGCAGCTGCTGACTTTGAGAGGGTAAATAAAACGTCATGGGCAGATTACAAGAAAGCGGGAAACGGGTATCGCTACCTTCTACGTCCGCTTACAAGCATTTATTTAGACCCTGACAACATTGGTGGAATGAAACCCAGTGGTAACATCATTTTGGTAAGGATACTGATTGCCATCTCTATACTTATCTTCACCATTGCTTGCATTAATTTCATAAATCTTGCCACGGCTCGCTCCAATGAACGAGCCAGAGAAGTTGGGGTTAGAAAAGTACTAGGTTCATTCAAGAGGCAATTGATCTTTCAATTTTTGAGTGAGTCTTTCATCGTTAGTTTTATAGGAGTGAGTTTAGCTGCCATACTAATTGCTATTTCATTGCCGTATTTCAATCTTCTTACAGACAAAAATTTACAAATCGGGTTTACTTCACAAACATTTTTTGGATTCGTTATTCTAATTATTGTAGTAGGCCTTTTAGCTGGACTTTATCCATCTTTTGTACTGTCTTCTTTCGAGCCAGTTAATGTATTAAAAGACAATTTCACGGCTACTTCAAAAGGTAAATGGATAAGGAGTGGATTGGTTGTTTTTCAATTTTGGATTTCGATCTCATTGGTAATTTGCACGTTGGTAATGCAACAACAGACAAAATTTCTAAGTCAAAAAGACTTAGGTTATAATAAGGAGGAGTTGCTTGTAATTGAAGGGGACTTTCACATGAAACCTAACTTCACACGTAATTTAGTGGGAGAAATTAAGAGGATGCACCAAGTTCTTTCTGCTGCCGGAAGTTTATCTATGCCCTCAATGGATGGCATTTATCGTCAACAGTATCAGTCAGAAGATTCTCCTGAAATAAGATCAATGCACACCATGGAAATTGGAGACGAATTTGCGGAAACAATGGGCTTTAAGTTACTCGATGGTAAATTATTTTCTGTAACTACAAATGATTCACTTTCAGTAATCTTAAACGAATCTGCCGTAAAAACATTTGGCCTCTCAAATCCCATTGGTAAAAAGGTAACTTTTATTGAGCAAACATATGGCTCTGGGGAGCGAACTACCTTTACTATTATTGGAGTCATTAAGGACTTTCACTATAGAACACTGCATGAGACAATCAGCCCATTGGTGATTCAGAGCAATGAAATCATATTCAGCCGAATGAATTATGTGGTAGCGAGGCTAAAACCAGGAACCAATACAGAAGCCATTTCACAGATTGAATCCAAGTGGAAAGATTTGGCACCTGATATGCCTTTTCAATTTAGATTGGTTGATAATGTTTTAGAAGCTCATTACCAAAAAGAAAAACGAATGAGCAAAATCTTCACACTATTTTCCAGCCTTAGCATATTTGTAGCCTCAATAGGATTGTTTGGTCTTTCCGCTTATACAGCCAGCTTGCGCACCAAAGAAATTGGAATCCGCAAAGTATTTGGTGCTGGTATACTGGATGTATTTTTTCTGCTGACACGAGGATTTACAAAAACAGTTTTAATTTCTTTTCTATTGGCAGCTCCGATTTCGTGGTACATAATGGAAACATGGTGGCTACGGGGCTTTGCCTTTAGAATTCAAATTAGTATGTGGACAATCTTAAGCGTAGGCTTTGCTGCGCTTACAGTAGCCTTGGTCACGGTTGGATATCAATCCGTTAAAGCAGCGATTACAAGCCCTACGCGTTCACTACGAAATGAGTAGATACTTAAACATTCAATCCGAAGTGAGGCCGACCCAGACAGCACACTTGCCAAAGCCCAATGGCACTATTAGGGAGATGCAGAAATTTCAAAGAAAAATAAAATTTGAAACAATTAAGGCACTTCTTGCAAGGTCCGGGAATCAATGCGCCTTTTCCAATTGTGTCCACCCTATATTCAATGACAATAATTTATTTGTCTCACAACTATGCCACATTGAGGCTATTTCTCCGGAAGGGCCAAGATATAATCCAGATGCTACAGCGGAGAAGGTCAATTCATACAGCAATCTTCTTTTCCTTTGCTACCGCCATCACAAAGAGACTGACGATGCAACTAAAAGATTCGGTGCGTCGAACATTGGCACATTTGCTTGCCACACATTCCAACGTGACACCAAAGCAAGCAAAAGAGCCAATCTTCCCCGCGCACACCACTAACAGAAAAATAGCTTACTTAAATTGACTACTCTGATTCTAGTTGAGTACTAATTTCACTAATCAACTTATCTCTATCTCGTTTAGCACGGTTGACAAATCTTACATCAACTGCGGACTTATTATCGTACTTAGCAGACCACAGGATTACCTCTACTAATAATGGTAACAAATCAATTCCTTTCTTACTAAGTTTATATATATACTTTGAACCATGAGTTGGGTCAACTGACTTTGATACAATTTCCGCTTGTTCAAGTAACGACAGCCGGTCGGCTAGGATGTTGGTCGCAATCTTTTCTTCCATAAGCAAAAACTCTCCATAATAATGCTTCCCTTTGAACATTAAATCGCGGACAATCAAAAATGTCCACTTATCACCAAAAATTTCTAAGGCAAAATTTATGGGACAGTCCGACTTTCTTTTTGGTTTTGACATAAAGCAAAAGTAAGATATTTTTAGACTACTTGCAATTCACAAGTATTACATTTACCTTTCCCTCGAGTCAAAACATTTAGCAAAAAAATAAACAACCATCAAAATGAAAAATGCAATCAATTGGTTTGAAATTCCAGTTAAAAATTTCGAAAGAGCTCAAAAGTTCTACGAAACAGTTCTCGGTGCAAAAACACAAGTAATGGAGGCAATGGGGATGAAATCAGCCTTTTTTCCTGCCGACCTTCAAAATGGTGGCATAGGCGGATGTATTATTCAGGGTAATGGGTATGAGCCTTCACAAAATGGTACGCTTGTTTATCTAAATGGAGGCGAAGACCTGGGTACTTCACTTTCAAGAGTTGAAAAGGCAGGTGGAAAAATACTTCTGCCTAAAACTGCAATAGGTCCAAATGGTTTCATGGCACACTTCACAGACACGGAAGGAAACAAAGTAGCACTTCACTCAATGAAATAATCTAAACCAATTTTAAAATGACAACATTAAACAACGAAATAACAATCAATGCTCCAATTGAAAAAATATTTCAAGCTCTTGCTGAAATGGAAGGACTTGAAAAATTAGACCCTAATGTAAAAAAGTCAACATCTCTTTCTAATATTAAAAGCGGTATGAGTGCAAAAAGAAAAGTAAATATGATAGATGGCAAAAATTGGTTTGAAGAAAAAGTAACTGGTTTTAAACTGAATGAATCGCTCACTTATGAATTGACCGCTTGCTCTTTTCCTGTAAAAAGCTTAAAATATACTTATACTGTGGAAAAAACAGGTAATCAAACTAAAGTTAAACAAGCTATGGCTTATGAAATAAAATTCGGTTTGTTTGGAAAAATACTTGACGCCTTAATGATACGAAAACAATATAATAAAGGAATACAAGGTTTTTTTATTGGGCTTAAATCATTTGTCGAAAACAATTAATTTTTATCTATGACATACAATGAAAAATTAGCGGACAGAATTCGCGAACAACTTGTTGAACTTCCCGTCATTAAGGAAAAGGAAATGATGGGAGGCTTAACATTTATGGTCAATGACAAAATGTGCGTAGGAATTATCAAGGACGAAATGATGTGCCGAATTGACCCTGAGTTTCATGACACAGCAAACAATACTTAGTTTACCCGAACTTGGAAGAAGTATCCAATAATGAATTGTGACATCAGAGGAGAAGCATTTCGTACTCACTTCCGGAGTGCGTCTGGCGTTCCGGATGTGAAAAAAAGATTAGCCATCAATCATTGACAATTGATGAGAAAATGTATCTTGATGTAATCCCTCGAAAACCGCGACAATGGAGATATTCAGGGTCCATGGCACCCCCGAATTGAGCGAAGAACGAGCGAAGAACGAGCGAAAATGGTGCGAAGAGGGTGCGAAGATAGATCGAAGATCCCATATAGGGAGTAGCCTGAAACCAGCCAGAAGCCATGGACAAAGTCTGAACAAACCATACTGTAAAGACTAAGCCAATGCCCAGAAGGAAGGACAATATGACGAGCCAGATCAGCGATGAGAACAAAAACTGCCGATATGAACTTGGAAAAGGAAAAGCTTGAAATCATCAAATGGGTGACAACAATCAGGGACGACACTTCGATTGAAAAATTAAAGATGTTAAGGGACAACCCAAAGAAACTTGACTGGTGGGACGAAATAACAAGCGAAGAAAAGAATGCTATTGATAAAGGGATTGCTGACATAAAAGCCGGACGGGTAAAACCGCATAAGGAAGCTAGAAAGATGTATGAAAAGTGGCTATAAGCTTTTCTGGTCAGACAGAGCTCTTGGTGATTTAAGAAGCATTATTGACTACCTCATTGAAAACTGGACTCATGCAAGACTAAAGAGAAAGTGGAATTTGGTTTTCATACATTGATTACTTTAAGTTTATAAAATAGTTACAAATGGAAATGTTCAGGGATTGGCAAAAATTCTGCCAAAGGATTTAATATGAACTGAATGGCAAACTCATTTGGTCCTGGAAACAGGATACTGCCAAATTCTCTTCCCTTCAAGGTGTAATCGTTCTTGACGGTTTGAATTTGGAATTGCTGCATGTTGAAGATTCTAACGGGAAACTTGCACCTGTTTATCCTGAACGATAAATGGGAGGAGCTTAGGCAAATGCCGTAAGCGAATTTACCGAATCATCTCCATGATTTTCACCCCAAATCCACCCCTTTCACCCCGTTCTTTTGATCAACTTTGCAACTTACGAGCCGTTTTTTCAGTTTGTGCAATTATAATATATGGAACAGCCGCAAAACATAAGCGCCTTAGAAATCCCGTCCCTCTACCGGAGGTCCATTGGGAATCTAATGGACAGGCTTAATTCACCATTTCCATTTTATCTCAATGACGACCGCAAAAACCTGGCTCTCATCTCTATAATCTCGGTTTTCGTGACTGGTTTCCTCTATGCGTTTAAAACCCAGTCAGAATCCAACTTTGCCGAAGGAATTGAATGGCTCCATGGAATTATTACTTTTGGATGCCTGTTCTTTAATATCCTGGTCCTGCCCAAAATTTTCCCCGCGGCTATGGATCCCGTTCACTGGACCTACCGCAAATATATCCTTCTAAACATAGGCCATTTGCTGCTGATCGGCGTGGTGTGCACCCTCATTGAAAAGCCTATATTTTGCCCTGACAAAACGTGGCTTTTTGTTGGCTCGCATGTGAGCACCCAGGTGGCATTGAAGGGCATTATTCCTATTGTGTTGACAACCTTATTTTTAAGGACCGTTTTGTTACAAGAGAATTTGAAAGAGGCTATCAGTACAAACCAGGAACTGGGAAAAATTCAAGCTTTTAAAAATGATCTTCCTAAAGCGGCCAACCATATTACATTGTATTCGGATACGAGCGAGAGCCTGACTTTTAACATGCCCGACCTCTTGTTCATCGAAGCTGACGATAATTATTCCACCGTATTCTGGAAAGAACGGGAGGACGTCCAGAAAAGATTGCTGCGTGTGAATTTGAAAAACCTCGAATCCCAGCTAAACAATTCATTTACACTTCGCTGTCACCGGTCCTTTATCGTGAATGTAAATGCCATCAGTGCCATCAGCGGCAATACCAATGGATACAAACTTAAAATTAATGGTGGCGATTTTTCTATTCCTGTTTCAAGACCTAAGGGAAAGGAAATCATGGAAAAGATCAGCCAATTGCGGAATATGATGGAATTGAGCTAGGGAAAGGATTAACGCAAAGAGCGCAAAGTAATAAAGATTTATTTTACTCAAGGCCGTAAAGCGAATTAAACTAGGTGGGTTGCCTCTTGATTCATACCTATCAACAAATTACCGAATCAACGAATTAGCACCTTTTGCTCCTGGCTCCTGGCCCTTGGCTTTCGCTGGATTCGTCTTGTATCATTTTCAAATTTTCTAAATTGATCTGAGCTAGTCATTCCCCACAGCATTTATCAATTTACCCCAGACTTATTCGTTGGCATCAAAAGTTGCCCCTTTGACCCCAAATGCTATTTTATTCCGATAGATGGAAAGCAGCGTGCGTTATTTAGTGAAACAAAAAACAAGCTTATGAAAACAATCTTATCCGTCTTCTTACTTTTTTTGGCCGTTACAGGGATGGCTCAAACCAAAACTGAGTTACCTCGTCAGGAATTTAGTATTTCGCTTTCTGAAGGCAGCCTGAACCTCAAGCCAGGCGGAAGCCACCAGGTCATTGTTTCTATTATCCGTTCAAAATCATTTGCAAAGGGCAGTGTTAAGCTGGGTACTTCCAGCATATTACCGGAAGGCATCACATTACAGTTTGAACCTGCTGAAGGCAATATCGACACCAGTGTTGCAACGATCAGCGTTGCCCCGACGGTAACGCCCAACACCTACCAAATTGTCATCAAGGGAGATGTTTACTATAAAATTAAAGGCACGATCCTGAAAGTCGTAGTGGCCAATGAGATGGTTGTTGTGAAATAAGAGGAGTGTTAAAATGGGGGATTTCTTGCATGCGAAGCCGGCCATTACCCGTGAGCTGTTTGAACACTCTATAGAACGAAGATTGTAAGGAGTCCTGCGCCTTAAGGTGAAAGACTCCAATTACATTGACAAAGATCCTTTCCTGAACTCAGATTTAGCAAGCACTGCATTGATGATGTATGGAACACCTTGCTGAACGGATAATTGTGCTTCAGCAAGGGCGGCATGGAATTCTTCGATCGTATTTACTTTAATTCCTCTGGCATCGAAGGCCTTGGCGATTAGTTCATAATGCGATGACGCCAAAACGGTGCCGCAGTCATCTTTCAGTATCTCCACCTGGTCACGTGCTATTTGCGACCAACTGGCATCATTTCCGATGATGGCAATGACCGGTAAGTTATGACGTACGAAGGAGTCAAACTCCATCAGACTATAGGCAGAACTTCCATCTCCATATAATATATATACTTCCGCTTCGGGGAAACAAAGTTTTGCGCCTAAGGCAAATCCTCCACCAATTCCCAAAGTGCCAAAGGCTCCGGGGTCAAGCCAGGATAAAGGTTTCTGTGGTTTCAAGGTATAGGATGAAGTGCCAACAAAATCTCCTCCATCAGCGATGATAATAGCGTTGCCTGGTAGTTTTTTATTGAGGTCAAGGAATAACCTGACGGGATTAATTCCCTTTCCGGAACGATCAGCTTCATTCCTGATTTTTTCCTCGCGGTTTTTTTCGCGTTCTGTCAGCATCGCTTTCCAGTTTGCCCAACGGCCGGGCGGCAGGTCTTGCGCGTGATGGGATAAATCGATCAGGAAATTCATGGGATCAACGCACAACGCTACATCGGGGTTCCGGTTTTTTGTCAAATCCCTTCTACTGCGGTTGATGCCGATGACCGAAGCATTTTTTCCGATATGCCGGCCATAATCCAAACGAAAGTCGCAGGGAACACCGGCGAGCAATACGACATCGGCCTCCCGGAGCGCTTCTTTGCGATGATGTCGGAAATGGATTGGGTGATCAGCGCCCAAAAGTCCCCGTGCCATTCCCGACAAGTAAGCAGGAATGCCGAGTTGTGTAATGCTCCTGGCTAATGAATCTGCCTTAGAAGGAATCATCATGGCCCCGCTGCCGACAAGGATCATGGGGCGCTGGGCTGACTTTAATAATGCGATTGCCTTGCTCCGCTGTGAGAGGGTATGCTGCGGAAGTAATTTATTTTTCGCCCTGTATTCAAGGTTGTCCCCTCCTCCAAACATTTTCTCTACATGTCGCTTGATGTACCATGAGGTGATCCGACTGGTCAGGGAGGCCTGGTCAGAGGATGCCTTCACATACCAACTCCTGACAAGCGTCTCATCATACAGCAGATCGACAGGCAACTCAACAAACACAGGTCCGGGTACTCCTTCATTTGCTTTTTCAAACGCTCTTTTCAACACAGGATAGATTTCACGTTTTTTCCTGACAGCCACCACCCACTTCACGTTGGGCTTCATCAAGCTCATTTGATCTATGTCTTGCAATGCGCCCCGGCCCTTCAATAAAGTAGGAGCGGCTCCACCCAACAATACCACCGCGGACTGCGCCATAAGTGAATTGTGAATGGCAGTGATCGTGTTGGTGATACCAGGTCCTGCTGTAACGGCCGCAACTCCGGTGATGCCCGTCAATCGGGATACCGCATCGGCAGCAAAAACAGCGTTGGCTTCATGCCGCGTGTCCACGACTCGTATTCCTTGTTGCTTGGCACTCACAAGAATGGGGGAGATGTGGCCTCCACACAAGGTGAAGAGAAATTTTACCCCTTGTTCTTTTAATACCTGTGCAACAATTTCTCCGCCATTCATGCTGTCAAAACTACGCTTTAATCGATGACCAGAGTAGCAGGTAAAAAAAGGTTTTTCATGATATCATACTGCTCCCATCCCTTGAAGTCATAGTGCCACCATTCCCAGGGGTAGATCTGAAATCCGTTTTTTACCATGACGTCCCGGAGGATGGTCCGGTTTTTAGCCTGTAGCGGCGTGTACTTATCATAAGAATGAAATGACCTTTCCGATGATTCATCATAGGCAGACGGCATATCGAGTTCCTTTCCGGTTTTTAAATCCACGATAGTAAGATCCAGGGCGCATCCGCGGTTATGTTTCGAGCCCCGCCACAAAGGTTGTATCGCGGGAAGCTGCATAAAAAATGCACGTCATATTTAAATTATTTTAACTTTATTTTGGACAGGTCGGGATTGCCCCAAAGGAATGCCTTTGGCACAAATCTACGGCCGATGCATTACTTCCAAATCTCTTTCGCTACCCTCATGAAATTCCCTCCCAGAATTAGCCGAAAAGAAAAGCAGAACACCAACAATGGATGGTTTTTGAATAATATTTGTGCATCCTTTGCTGAAGGAATTGCAGAAAAAGTAATCTCCTTATGCAGTAGCCCACGCCTTTTCGCCGGGCTGGTAGGGAACACAACCTTCGTAACGACCGGGTACGGCTTCGTAGCGGAGTGCTTGCGTGCAGCCGATTTCAGAACTGAAATATCCTAAAATGGCAAGCTCTTTCATCATGCGGAAATAGTGGGCAGGATCTTCCTTCTTTCTTAACTTGGAATATGATTTTTGTTCATGGTCCAGTTCTATCAGAAGGCTGGTACGTTGTTCCGGAGTACTGTCCATGAAAGAGGAATTGAATTTGATTTGACAGGCTGTTTGAAGTTGGTCAATTCCCTCCAGAAATATTTTCTGGTCTCTTTCTTCATAACAATCGATCACCATCGTATTCATAAAAGTTGCTACGTTGGCTGCTTTGGCCCCGGGAGACTTTGGCGTGGTCGGCAGGATGGTATCCGCAATCTCATTCAACAAATTCAGGGTGTCCGGATCCAAGGGAAGTCCGGCGGCCTTCTGACCACCGGAATTGCAGCCCTCGAGAAAAGCAGCGGAACCAACTACAGTACCCCCTAATAAAATTCCTACTGCCGAAAGTGCTTCACGTCTGTTCATGATGATGAGAAGTTTAAATATTTTGTTTTTTCAGTTCACTGACGGCAAATTCTGCTGCACGGGCCGTGAGGGCCATGTACGTAAGAGAAGGATTTTGACAGGCTGAAGAAGTCATGCAAGCTCCATCGGTTACAAAAACATTTTTTGCGTCCCATACCTGATTGTTTCCATTGAGTACTGACGTTTTGGGATCTTTTCCCATCCGGGCACAGCCCATCTCATGAATACCATGACCGATGGCATGGCCATTGTCCCAGGTCTTTACATTTTTCACCCCAGCGGCTTCCAGCATCGCCTTTCCCTCCGCCACGATGTCTTTGCGCATTTTCAATTCATTCTCTTTCAATTCAGCATCCATCGCCAGTACAGGCAGTCCCCATTTGTCTTTCTTATTCTTGTCGAGTGATATTTTATTTTCGTGATAGGGGAGTATTTCTCCAAATCCGCCAATGCCCATCGTCCACTGTCCGGGTTCGGTCAGGGCTTCTTTAAATTCAGCACCGATATTCAATTCGGCAATTTCCCGGCTCCAGCCTTGCCTGCTGGCAGCACCCTGGTATCCAAAGCCACGCAAATAGTCGCGCTTGTCGCCAAAGAGATTGGAGAAGCGGGTGACATAGATTCCATTCGGCCTCCGGCCATTCACATACTTATCTTCATATCCTTCCATGGTCCCGGAGGCTCCGAGGTTGTAATGATGATCCATGATGTTGTTGCCGAGTTCTCCACTGCTGCTGCCCAATCCTTCAGGCCAGATGTCGGTGGCAGAATTCATCAATACCCATGCAGAGTTGAGAGCGGAAGCGCAAACAAAAACAATCTTCGCATAGAACTCATAGGTTGTGTTGGTTTCTGCATCCAGTACCTCAACGCCTTTTGCTTTCTTTGAATCTTTATCATACAGGATTCGCGTAACAATGGAGAAGGGTCGCACGGTGAGATTGCCCGTGGCGGTTGCCGCGGGTAAGGTAGATGATTGTGTACTGAAGTATCCACCAAAGGGACAACCTTCCCAGCAGCGGTTTCGGAATTGACATGGTGTGCGACCAG
>JAYWDP010000379.1:0-4002 GCA_043779775.1 Cyclobacteriaceae bacterium | reverse complement strand
CCACTTGAACGATTTACATGACTTTTCATAAAATCTTAATTGGAATATTAATTTGTGGAGTGGTTGCCTCAAGCAACGCACAAACACAGGAGGCTGCGCCAGTCAAACAGCACCGGTGGACTGTCTACGGCGGCGTGGGACCCAATTATTACTTTAACAACCTTGTAATTGCCAAGGACAAAGTGACAGAACTTAACTATTCATTTGTGGGCAGACTGATGTGGGAACCGGAATATTTTCTTAGCCTGGGATTTGAAACCGGCTACAACCGCCTTTATTCGATTAATATTGATAATGCAAACCTTGGAACCGGTCATATCATCAACGTTGCCATCCCAATTCAGCTGGTCATCTCCATGAAATTCTTCAAACATTATTATGCCAGTTTCAACATGGGTCAGTCGATTCTCCTGAATAATGTAACCACTTCCAATTTTGGAAATTTTGATGCTTCTGTGATCTCACTGGGAGATTTTGCCGCAACCATTGGTTACAAGCGCACGGTCAGCGAACGGTTTTTTATGGGCGTGGAAATAAAGGGCTATTACTCTTCTAAACTAGACGATAATAACATCGCCCTTCTTTTCATGACGGGCTATCGGCTCTGGTAAGCTGCTTATAAATCGAATTTTTCTCCCGGTACCGGCACAATCACTTCTGCCTTTGGCCTTAACTGCTTCAGCGTTTCTGCAAAGGTCACTGACTGTTCCTCTTCGCCATGGGTAATAAATATCTTCTTCAGATTACCGGTGATCCGATTTACATGGGCGACCAATTCATTTTTATCCGCATGACCTGAAAGGGAATCCATCTCCCCGATCTGTGCTTTCACTTCAAAAGGTTCGCCAAAGATATTGACCGGTGATTTCCCACTCCGGATTTGCGCTCCCAGCGTATACTCAGCACAAAAGCCGACAAACAAAATCAGGTTATCAGGATTCTCAATATTGTTTCTCAAATGGTGGAGAATCCTTCCTGACTCCGCCATCCCTGAAGCGCTGATGATAACACAAGGTCCTTTCTTTTTATTGAGGGCCTTTGAAAGCGTCACATCGCGGATGTATTGTATGTTTTTTGGTTCAAACGGGTTGCCTTCGGTCATCAGGAATTCATAAATTTCTTTGTTAAAACATTCCGGGTGCAGGCGGTGCACTTCAGTTGCATTCACGGCCAGCGGGCTATCAACATAAATGGGGACTTCTGGAAGGCGCTTGTCATGCAGGGCTTTGTTGAGGGCCCACACCAATTGCTGGGTACGGCCTACGGCAAATGCCGGGATGATAACTTTACCCTTTTTCTTAAAGACTTCTGTGATCTTTGCAATAACCTCGTCCGTCGCTTCCATCCCTTTGGCTTTGTGCAATTTGTTACCATAGGTACTTTCGATGTGTAAATAGTCCACATCTTCCACTCCTTCCGGGTCGCGCAGGATGGGATCACCTCCCCGACCGACGTCACCTGTAAAAAGATAGCGAAACTTTCTTCCCGCCTCTTCAACATCCAATACGACCTGGGCAGAGCCCAGAATATGACCTGCATCCCGGAAGGTTACTGTAAGCCCTTCCGTCACAACAATGGGTCTGTCATACCCGACTGAAACAATCTGACGCACTACTCTTTCTGCATCTTCCGCGGAATACAGAGGATCGACTGCTGATTCCCCTTTCCTTGACCTGACCTTAGAAACAAACCTGGCATCCGACTCCTGAATATGGGCAGAATCCTGCAACATGATCCCAGCCAGGTCTTGCGTCGCATGGGTACAAAAAATATTTCCCCTAAATCCCTGTTTATACAGGTTTGGAAAATTTCCGCAGTGATCGATATGAGCATGGCTGAGAATGGCAGCATACAGCGTTTTAGGATCGAAGGGAAAATGTTGATTCTTTTCGTTGGACTCCGTTCGCCTTCCCTGATAAAGCCCACACTCCAATAATATGCGTTTGGCATTCAACTCAATCAGGTATATGGAACCTGTCGTCGTGCGAATGGCTCCCAGAAAATGAATCTTCATGAATAGCAGCTCAGAATTAACGAATTAACAAATAAACAAATCAACTTTGTAAATTTATAAAAAAGGGTACCATGACCGAAAAACGTTTTACAGATTCCTGGTTGTTTAAGGCCTTATGTGCGAGTTTGCTCCTCTTCCTTATAATTGCCTGTTTGATTTATTTTAAAGACCTCCTCAAGCCCTTCGCCCTGGGAATTTTACTATGGTACCTGATCAAAGCTTTCAATGGGTTGATTGAGAAAGTGAAGTTCAAGGGCAAGCCACTTAACCTGTGGGTACGAAGATCTCTTGCTTTACTGATCATTCTCGGCATTGTACAGGGTTCTGTTGCCATATTTGTTTCGAATATGAAGCAAATTATTAACAACTATTCAAGCTATGAGAGTGATTTTAATTTATTGGTCGCTCAAACAGGAGATAGCCTGGGGATCACCAATGTCACCGATTGGCTAAAGCAAAGGACCGGTGAATTGGATATCCGTGGGTTTCTAAAGAATATATTGACCTCTGCCACCACGTTGGTGGGCAATCTTTTCCTGATACTTATTTATGCTATTTTTCTATCCCTCGAAGAAAACTCTTTTACCAAAAAATTATCATTAATTTTTAATAAGTCAGGCCAGGTAGAAAATGTCAATCGCCTGATGAATCAGATTTACCATTTCACCAATAAATATATTGCTGTCAAGGCATTTGTCAGTTTGCTTACCGCTGCACTGAGCTATGTGGTGTTAATTATTGTAGGAGTCGATTTCGCCTTTCTCTGGTCCCTGTTGATCTTTGCTTTGAATTTTATTCCCTACATAGGTTCTATCATTGCCACGTTGCTGCCCGCTGCTTTTTCTATTCTTCAATTCGGGTCCCTTTGGCCAGCACTTTGGGTTTTCGTAAGTATTATCGTCATCCAAAACATTATCGGGAATTACATTGAACCCAAGGTTTTGGGAAAATCACTCAATATCAGTCCCCTGGTGGTGATCATTACGCTGGCATTCTGGGGCTATGTGTGGGACTTGCTGGGATTGTTGCTCGCGGTTCCGATCACTTCGATCATACTTATTACACTGGCCCAGTTTCCTGCTACCGAAGGCATCGCGATATTGATGACAGAGAATGGAGATATTGAAAACTTACAAAAGAAAGGGTAATTTTAAACCATATTTCTTGCCACATTTTAAAAATCTTACCCAAATGGTTATTTCCGATGAGAACTGTTTTCTCAGTTGCTATTTTATTCTTTATTATATCTGACTTAATAATGACGTTGAGAACAAGTCCGCCAGGACGAAAAATGTCCAATGTCCAACGCCCAATATCGAACGCCGAAGTGCGCCGCCGGCTTCAAAGTTCATGGCTCACGCCCCCTTCACGCCCATCTCCTTCTCCACAAACCGCTTTATCATATATCCCATCCCCAAGCCAAAGCCGCCAAACCCGAACACGATGAAGAGTACATTCTCCTCGAAGGAACTCGGTGTCAGGTCAAAAAGGATACCCGCGCCATACCCTACCAAACTAACGGTAGCCGCCCAGAAGAGTCCGGCAGCCAGGCTATAGCCGAGGTAGTGCAGGACCTTGATATCGCTCATACCGATCATCAGTGGCAGGAGAATCCGGAAACCGTAGAGGAACCGGTAACTGAAAAGGACTGGCAGGCGGTGGGTGGTGAAAAAGTCCTGTGCCGGCTGGAACTTTGCCTTAAGTTTGGAACGTCACCCGAGAAAGTATTTGCCGTTCATACGACCGATAGTGAAGTAAAGCCAGTCGCTGACAAATGGACCAAAAAAGGGGAAAATGATCGTGTAGGGGCCTTCGAAGAAGCCACTGTTCACCAAAGATGAGGCAACCATGATGGCAGATTCGCCTTCGAGAAAGGTGCCCACTGACAAGGCAAAGTATCCGTACTGATGAAGAAATTCTTCCATGGAAATGGGACCTCAAAAGTACTTGCTTCAAGGAATACTTTATGAGAAAAATCCATTTCTTTA
>JAYWDP010000378.1:0-4004 GCA_043779775.1 Cyclobacteriaceae bacterium | reverse complement strand
TTGTTCACCAACACATCCACCGGTTGACCAATTTTCAAAATAAAATCGGTAAACGCATTCACTTGAGCTCTCACAGACATATCGACGGCAAGCACATGGGCCTTTATGGCGTACGTCGATTCGAGGTGCTTTTGGAGGGCAGTCAATTCAACCAGCTTACGAGAACAGGTAGCGATGTCAAATTTCCGGGAGGCAAATTTTTCAATGATGGCCCTCCCAATCCCTTTGGTCCCCCCGGTAACTACGGCCAGTTTACTCATAGAATTTATTTTATCTTTAGGGCAAGTTAAATGTTTTCATGAAGGGATTTGGACAGTACATGATCTTTTTGGGCACGCTGATGGTTCGCAGAGAATCATTCAAAACATATTATAAACTCACTTTAGATGAGTGCATGCTGATTGGAATCAGATCGATTGCGCTGGTGGCCCTGGTAGCCTCATTTATGGGGGCTGTAACGACCGTTCAAACGGCCTATAATATGGTCAGCCCTCTAATACCCCGTTATGTGATCTCGCAGGTGGTTCGGGAGATGACCATACTTGAATTAGCCCCTACCATTATGGCCGTAATCTATGCAGGCAAAGTAGGATCCAGTATGGCCGGAGGTCTTGGTACCATGCGTATCACAGAACAAATCGATGCGCTCGAAGTTATGGGCATTAACTCCGCTTCCTATTTGGTATTACCCAAAATAATGGCTTCCCTATTGATGTATCCCATGCTGGTGGTAGTGGCCGGCGGATGCTCCCTGCTGGGGGGCTACCTGGTAGGATCCGTTACCGGAATTATCAGTCCCACGGATTATATCTATGGTCTTCGGTTTTACTTCGATGACTACTCCATTACGTTTGCCCTTATCAAGTCTTTTGCTTTTGCTTTTCTAATTTCTTCCATTTCTTCTTTTAAGGGATATTATACGCAGGGAGGCGCCCTGGAGGTAGGTATTGCCACCACCGCGGCGGTTACTTCCAGCATCACCGCTGTGCTCATATCTGATTACGCCCTGGCTCAATTGCTTTATGTAAGGTAATGATCAAAATAAAAAATATATCGAAGACCTTTGCGGGGAAACATGTGATCGATGGAATCTCTAATGAATTCGATAAAGGAAAAACAAATTTGATCATCGGGTCCAGTGGCACGGGAAAAAGCGTTTTGTTAAAATGTATTGTGGGGCTCATTAATCCTGATGAAGGAAATGTATTTTATGATCTCCGTAATTTTACGGAAGCTGATAAAGAGATGAAAGCAGAAATCCGCCGCGAAATCGGGATGTTGTTTCAGGGAGGCGCACTGTTTGATTCCAAAAATGTAGAGAAGAACGTTATGTTTCCTCTGGACATTCTAACCAAAATGCCGCAAGAGGAAAAAATGGACCGGGTCAACTTTTGCCTGAAGCGGGTGGGCCTTGAAAATGTAAACAAGAAAATGCCTTCTGAAATATCAGGCGGGATGAAAAAAAGGGTGGGCATTGCACGTGCCATCGTGAATAATCCGAATTATCTCTTTTGTGATGAGCCTAACTCAGGCCTTGATCCCCAGACCGCTATTTTAATTGATGACCTGATCGGCGAGATCACGCATGAATTTGATATTACCACCATTGTCGTAACCCACGATATGAACTCCGTGATGGGTATTGGAGAAAAGATAATGTTTCTCTACAAAGGCAGAAAATTATGGGAAGGTTCCAGCAAGGAAGTCATGAATTCTGCCGTGGAGGAACTGGATGACTTTGTCTTCTCGAATAAAGTCATGCAAAGTTTGAAGGGAAGGAAATAAGCAGATGGCTTCGACTCCCTGCCTGCGCTGAGACAGCTTCGGCGGGCAGGCGTTCAGCCTGACATCCTTCGAAGTACTTTATTCAATGTTGTCACCCTGTCCGAAGGACTCCGGACTCCTTCGGAGAGCGAAGTCCCTACCTCGCCGGCAGGCAGGGAAGGGCGACACCACAGCCACCCAAAAAATAATAACTCATTCGTAGAAACCGATCAACAAACAACCTCTTTCTCAATTTACCAATGGCAATTCAATAAAGAACACCGTTCCCTGGTTGACCGTTGATTCAAACCAGATTTTTCCTCCGGCCTGAATGATAATTTGTTTTGCCATGGCAAGTCCCAGGCCTGATCCCGATTGTTTGGTCGTAAACTGAGGCTGGAAGACTTTGCTCTGCACTTCATCATCCATGCCCTTGCCGTTATCGCGGATTGCTATGATCACAATATCTGGTTGAGTCGATAGACTGACATTCACCTCCAGGGAGGATCCACCTCTCTTTGCCTGAAGGGCATTGATGATGATATTGGAAATAGCCCTGCTGAAGGCCGTAGCATCTACGGAAACCGCCCATGGACCTCCCGCCTCTGAAAAGGTCACCTTTCCGCGAGTCTCTGCAGTGTATAAGTTTACTACATCTTGCAACAGCGAATGAAGATTCACCTTTGCGGGAGATTGTGAAGGCATACTTGCAAACGAACTAAATGATCCGGCAATCTCATTGAGTATTTCCACTTGCTTCAAAAGTACGTTCACCGATTTTTGAGATTTCTCTACGGACAGATCTCCGGATTTTAAAGCTTGTTGCATTTGCTGGAGCGTCAACTTCATGGGTGTCAACGGATTTTTGATCTCATGGGCCACTTGCTTCGCCATTTCACGCCAGGCAGACTCTTTTTCAGTCTGGGCCAGGGCCTGCTTACTGGCTTCCAGGTTATCCACCATGTGATTGTATTCCTTAACTAACGTCCCGATTTCATCTTTAGAATTCCATTGAAGTTGTTTATTCTGTCCGGAAAGCGTTGTTTGGCCCAATGTTTTTGCGATAAGGCGAATTGGAAACGTGAGGCTACTCGATGCGAAAAAGGACAACAGGGAGAACATGATAAATACGACAACAAATACAATGAGGATATTCGAAAGAATGAGGGACTGGCTTTTTTGAAGAAAGGTGGCCGACTCAAAAAACGGTAGCCCTACAATGGCTTCCAGACTGCCCGTCTCGGGAGAAAGAATAGCTGCATAGGCGCAGCTGTACTGCAATCTGCCGATATGTTCATTGGTAACCGTTCGGACTTCCCGCTGCAAAACAATCTTTTTCCAAGCTTCACGATCCATGAGCGACGAAATAAGCTGGTTTTCGAACAAAGCCGGCTGTGAAGTTGCTATCAATCTTCCCTCAGGAGAGTATACAGAAATATCAATCTTCGATGAAACCGTGTTCTCTTCTATCCACCTGCCCAAATCAGTCTCCTGGTCGCCTGGAGATGTTTCTCCTGAAAAAAGAGTAGCCATATTCTGGCTTATGGCGCCTGAACGCTCCAAAAAATCATTCTTTATTTTTTCCTCATTGGATCGCCCGATCAATGTCAACGTAGTAATGCTGACGGCCAACACCGGCAGCAGGAAGGCCAGGAAGATAAACAATTGAATTCGTGCCGCATAGTCGATATGCTCTCCCTTGAAAAAGGAAATTACACCCAATATTCCTTGTCCCGTAAACAAAAATATCAGACCGATGACAAACCATAATGCAAAATTTGCGATAGCGTAAAACCAGGAATATACGGTAGCCGATACAAGGGCAATAGAACCATTAGAATCTTTAATCCCGATATGAAAAAAGCCTTGGCCGGTAAGTCCCTTATTAAATAAAATGGGATCCCGCAGGGAATTGAATTGAAAATCACGTTCATAATTAAATGAACCAAAACTGCTCATCAGTTTTCTACTGGCGATAATAGCATAGCTGAAGTCCCGGTTTCTCAACAATTGTTTAAACCGATTGTCAATTAACAGTTCAGGGTATACGTTATTGGGAATTACCTTTTTAAGTACAAAATCGAGTATGACAAACCCCACAGCCCGTTGATAATTGATGGGCACTGAAATGTGATAGCTTTTCACGCCGTTTCCCTTATGGGTGCTTGTATAAAATATCCCCTGATAGCCCGTCGGTAAGAAATTCATCAGTGCGTTCCCCAGGCTATCATAGGTGAGAG
>JAYWDP010000377.1:0-4030 GCA_043779775.1 Cyclobacteriaceae bacterium | reverse complement strand
GAACAGAGAAGTTAAGACCACCCGCGCTGATGGTACTGGGGTAAAACCTGGGAGAGTAAGTCGTCGCCCTATTATTACAAGAAAGCTCCGATGGAAACATCGGAGCTTTTTTTGTGCCTACCAGTCTCATAATCCTCTATGGGTTTCCGATACGATGAAGTCTGTCAGGGTTTGTTTTAAATAATCCATCGTTGGCCTGTTTGATTAATTCTGATTTTGTCCACAAAGCATCAAAGTAATAGTCGCCATCATTGTGGTAAATCATGCTAGCGTTATTTTTTACCTTTGGAGTAATATCAAAGATAAACAAGGTATGATCGGGAGCTAACTCCAGCAGTACGATCTGCCACCATGGAAGTAAAGGCCCTTTGTGCAGCGCGGCCAGATTTTCTTCGCGAATATTCAGTACATACTTACGGTCTGTCAACTTTCTAAGGAACGCTTTCTGATTCAATTCAATATCAAGGATGAAATCCATTTTAAAGTAAAGGGTGTCTTTTTTCTGAACAAACGAACAGCCGGGCAAAAGATCCCTATCGTTCACTTCATAGATTTTATCTCCCCGAACAATGTAGTGGGTCACTGTATCAAGTTGCCCGGTATCTTTATTGAATCGGACGTACTTCAGGTAATGACTGTTACGTAAGGAATCGGCAAGGCCTGCAACCTTGTTTACCACTTTTACGGAGTCAAATCCAAACGTACTGACTGAATTTTTTCGGATAGTAAGCACTTCTTCTTTTTTTTTGTCATTCCTCCACTTGCCTCGAAATTCTTTTGGAAACATATAAAGATTCGGGGTATCTGCCGGCTGAGGGTATTCGAAATGATACACCTGGCAAGAGCTTAGCAGGCACAAGGCCCCAGGCACAATTGCTGAAGTCAGCAACAAGCAATATTTCACGACAGATGATTTCATTTTCTCGTTGTTTAAATAAAAGTTCTACTGCTCCATGAACTTCTCAAGTATTTCCCATATTTCCATCAGAACTTAGCGCCCCCATTTCCATTTGTTACTAGCATTTACTCATTTAAATCTTCCGAAGAAGGGCGTGATCCGGATGCCAATGGATACTCCGGTTAAATCAATTTCACGAACAGGGGGTATTGGCGTATAGAAGCCGCTACTGCTTGCGGCGCCAGCAGCAAAGTCCACCCCAATAACAAAATCAAAATCCATAGCAGGCAGATTAGCAGCATATCCTATTTCAAGGCGCAAGCCTGTTGACGTCGCATGGAAGTCCTCGAACGTCATGTTGTGGGACAAGAGACCCGCTCCCAGGAAAATTGATTCATAACCTTTCACGGGGAAGTAATAATTGAATACCACCCCCCATGAATTCCGATGCAAGTCAAAATCCGTATCGACCGAATTAAAAGAAAGCGATGTTTTATTCTTCTTCGTCCAGGCATATTCATAAAGCAACCGAATTCTCGATCTGAAGGTTGGAACCAGGGTGAGGGAGAAATTGAAATAGGTACTGCCATGAAGGGTAAAATCTGATACGGAATAATGTTTGAGGGGAACAAAGGCATAAAGACGGCCGCTGGCCTGGTTGAATCCATTGTAATTAAGGTAATTCTCAATGTATTGATTCACAGCACTCGGATCATTAGCCTGTAGGCCCATTTGAAAGGACACCGTGGTGTGGGGCTTTTCCTGGACAATCTTTTGCGCCTTGGGAATGTCAACAACTTCCAGCGATGGTTTCAGGTCAGATAACTTTTCATTTATCTTGATATCAAATGAGTATGAACTATTGAGAAATGAATGACGTGCATCTATGAAGTAGTTTTCAGAAACAAACATTGAACTTTTTGAAATGGTCTGGTCGGTGATCATAAAACGTTGGTTCGGCAGTTCCAATTTTCTTACTTGACCGGCATCCTGGAAAAAGACTCCGGACCGACCGGCCAAGAGATATCGGGATTGCCGAACAGCAATGGCTTGTCGGGCAAGCGGATAGGTATGGGTAAACCCCCGCGTTTTGTAGGAGCTTCGGTGTAAACTTAAAAAGCGCGGAGACCCAAGCGTATCATTCCCTACGGGTAAATACACTACATCCCTAAACCGAACCTTTGTAAAATCAATCAGCGAGCCGGTCACGGTTTGCGATGAACCAGGAGAAGTGATCGACTCAAGGAGAAGCAGGGGTAATGCAATTATTAATTTAGTAATATACCCACCGAGTGTTCCACTGGTAAATGTTTCACCAATCAGATAGGAATTTCCTTGAGAATCCTTGACAAAGTCTTCCCATATAAATTTTGTGTGGGCTAAAGCAGCATAGTTGAATTCGAGCTCCTCCGTTTGACCATTGGGAAGATACTTTAAAATATATGGTTTGCCCGTTTGGGATTGGCTGACGCGGCCATCGGAAAAGCTTCTTCCCGTAATTAACAAACATGTATCCTGGACCAAAAAAGATTTGTCATAGGAACGAATTTCTTTGCTATCCAGAAAATCAGTGGCTGTTATTTCGGTGCCAGTAGTTGCATTGAGAACCATGGACTTTAGCAAGGTGCTCCTTTTTTGTTTCTCAATTAACAGACAATGCATGGTGGAAGAAA
Organism: Cyclobacteriaceae bacterium; assembly: GCA_043779775.1. Classification (GTDB taxonomy): domain Bacteria; phylum Bacteroidota; class Bacteroidia; order Cytophagales; family Cyclobacteriaceae; genus ELB16-189. Next base: position 1,459 of record JAYWDP010000377.1, on the reverse strand, counting down.
ACAGATTAATATTAAGTGTAAAAGGCCGGTCGGTTCTTGAAATATTCTTTGACCATATTTTTTTGCCTTCCCAATCAAACATGGTGACCTCCCAATTTCTTTTGGTTGTCATGCGGCTAATGTAGAATCCATTGGCGGTAGCTTCGCATTGAAGGTCAAAGCTATATTTCCATTTCTTTTCCAGGGAGGTAGCATATCGCCTGTGGTTTTCGCTATCAAACATGTCCAACTCAAGCCCATTCTTGGAGTTAAACAGGCAACCGGTGTGTTGGCCAAAAGCAGCCATCGACAAAATTTGGAAGTCACGTGACAATTTTATTTGCAACGTGTCCTGAATGTTGAGTAATGTGTCAAAAGAGAGAAGTCTGAAGGTGGAGTGGGAACGATCATATTTTCTGAATTTTTCTTTGCTTTTGGAAATTTTATAAACAAGTTGAAATGAGTTAATCCCTGTTTTTCTATAAATGGGCGCATCAAGGCCAATATCACGAAGTTTAATAGACTGTGCATTAGTATTGACTGACGGCAGCAAAAGAAATATGAGGACGAGTAATTTAACGTTCATTGTTTTTTAAATTTATTATTGCTCTCACGAGTCATTCCTTTGGTCAGAACCAATTAAAAGGATTAAGAAGGTGGAGCCAGGATCCATTTTTAAGAGATCCATAAAATTCTATTAAACAGAAAATCACACCAAAGGCAATTAGAATTCTAATAAGAGGACCTGCTTTGATTCTCCAGGCAGAGGATAGCCGCAGAGTCACGAAAATAAAAAGCCATACCCTGGTGATAAAAGCAATCAGAGAACAACCTGCTGATACCTGTTCAAGACCTACTTGTATGGTTGCCTGGGGTTGCCCAAGATATTTATGGTAGTCGGTATTACAATCTGTAAAAGATACTGACATAGCACCCAGAATGCCTGCCATGGTCAGTGTAAATACAAAACTCCGGCTCCAAAGCACACCCGTTTTTTCTACGATTTTTAATAGAATATTTTTATTAGGGCGCAGGTATAGCAAACTCAGGATTCCGGCAATGAATGCAATCAACAATGCGGAATAGTAAACCAGGCCAATATGAAATTCAGTCCAGGCTTTCATTTGGCGAGTAACTTGTTAAAAAGATGGAGAACAAGAAATACAAAAGTGAATGCCATCATCCCATTATAAAGATTGCTCAATGTCGATTGGAATTGTCCGGTAGCTTCCCATGACAGGGTCAACCAATTGCTTTTTTCATCCATGGTGTATTTGCTGGACAAAGCGGCACTGAGTCCACTCATAAATAAAACCAGCCTGACCATTTTCAGAAAGAAATCGGCGGTTTCATCGTCTTGAAAAATACTTATAAAATATTTTTTTATGCCGGGACTCAGCAACCTGATTATTCCTATTGTAAGGGCAGCGCAGGCCACAAAAATTGCGATATAGACCAGGAAAAATGTAATGGGTTTCAT
>JAYWDP010000376.1:0-4038 GCA_043779775.1 Cyclobacteriaceae bacterium | reverse complement strand
TCATTGCATTGACCGCCACGGCAACACCCAAAGTTCAGCTTGACATTCAGAAGAACTTGCAAATGGAGGAAGCCGATGTCTTCATCTCTTCTTTCAATCGCAAGAATCTTTACTATGAGGTTCGGCCTAAAAAAGAAACGAAAAAACAATTGATTCGTTTTCTGAAGGACCATAAGGGAAAATCAGGGATTATTTATTGCCTCAGCAGAAAAAAAGTTGAGGAGGTCGCACAATTGCTGAACGTGAACGGATTTAATGCAGCGCCCTACCATGCTGGCCTTGACCCTGACGTGCGGGTTAAAAATCAGGATGATTTCCTTAATGAAGAAGTGGATATTATCTGTGCCACCATCGCATTTGGAATGGGCATCGACAAACCCGACGTCCGGTTTGTTGTCCATTACGACGTGCCCAAGTCACTGGAAGGCTATTATCAGGAAACAGGACGCTCCGGCCGAGATGGCCTCGAGGGCATCTGTCTGATGTTCTATAGTCACAATGACCTAAGCAAATTGGAGAAATTCAATAAAGACAAAACTGTTCAAGAGCGCGAAAACGCACGCGTACTCTTGCAGGAGATGGAATTTTATGCAGAGTCACCGGTGTGCCGCAGGAGGCAATTGCTTCATTACTTCGGTGAAGAGTTTATGGAAGAGAATTGCGGCTCTTGCGACAACTGTGTACACCCGCGCGAGCGATTTGATGGAATGGAAGCTGTGAAGACGGTGGTACAGGCTGTAAAACAAACGAACGAACGATTCGGCCTCAACCATTTGGTCAATGTAATTCGGGGCATTGAAGATGAATACGTAAAAAGCTATGGCCACTTTGACTTGCCGATTTATGGAACGGGCGGGGACGAAGAGGAAGATTATTGGAAATCAGTTGTGCGTCAAACCCTCATCTATCAATATCTTGAAAAAGATATTGATAATATTGGCGTGTTGAAGTTGACAGAAAAGGGTAAAAAATTCATTACCAAACCTCATCCGGTTGAGTTGGCCCGCGATCATGATTTCACGACCGCCATCGAAGATGAGGAAGTATCGTCTGAAAAGGCCCCGCTCAATGCCAAGTCGTATGATGTAAGGCTATTTGAGATGCTTAAAACCTTGCGCAAGCAAGTGGCCAAGCACAAAGACCTGCCGCCGTACGTAATATTTCAAGACCCTTCATTGGAGGAGATGGCTACCACCTACCCGATTACTACAGAAGATCTGGCATCGGTAAACGGTGTTGGCATGGGGAAGGTCAATAAATTTGGAAAGGATTTTCTTGAACTCATTCAAAAGTATGTCGAAGACAATGACATTGAAACGGCATCCGACGTAGTGGTAAAGTCCTCTGTCAATAAATCCAAGATAAAAATCTTTATCATTCAGCAAGTCGACCGTAAAGTTGATCTCGAAGAAATTGCAGAATCAAAAAGTTTGACCTTTGAGGACTTGCTTACCGAGATTGAAAATATTTGCTACTCCGGGACCAAACTTAACCTCGACTACTATATCAACGACGTGCTGGATGATTCCAAACAAGAACAGATCTTTGATTATTTCCTGAACTCTGAAACTGACAGTCTGGAAGATGCCATGAACGATTCCAATAATACTGACTTCAATGAGGAAGAAATGCGACTGATGCGGATCAAGTTCCTGAGTGAGTACGCAAATTAAATAGTTGTTCGTTGGTGCGCAGCTAACTTCAGGAAACGAAAAACGATCAACCACCAACGAATTTTCTATCTTTAAGGTTTCCTAACCTATGAACATTCTTCTTATCGGCAGTGGGGGTCGTGAACATGCACTGGCATGGAAAATCAATCAAAGCAATCTTACTGACCACCTATACATCGCACCGGGCAATGCCGGAAGCAAAGAGGTTGGTAAAAACCTCCCCATACGGGCTGATGACTTTGGCGCACTCGCAAAAGCATGCCTTGAAAAAGATATTCATTTGGTTGTGGTGGGGCCGGAAATCCCTTTGGTGAATGGTATCCGGGATTATTTTGAAGCCCGCCCGGCACTGCAAAATATTCTTTTGGTTGGCCCCGGAAAAAAGGGAGCCCAACTGGAAGGCAGCAAGGACTTTTCAAAACAGTTTATGCTTCGTCATGGCATACCGACGGCGAAGGCAAAAACGTTTTCTGCGCGTCAATTGGAGCAGGGGCTCCACTATCTCACCACGTGTCATTTTCCTATTGTGTTGAAGGCGGATGGCCTGGCGTCGGGAAAAGGGGTGATCATTTGCCAGGATTTACCAGAATCTCAAAATGTCCTGGACGACATGCTGAGCAACAAACGCTTTGGTGAAGCCAGCGCGAGTGTACTGATCGAAGAATTTCTGGATGGTATTGAACTATCCGTATTTGTATTGACTGACGGAAAGGATTATGTTTTACTACCTGAAGCAAAAGACTATAAGCGCATTGGAGAAAATGATGTGGGACCCAACACCGGCGGCATGGGTGCTGTCTCTCCTGTCCCTTTTGCCAACCCGGCGTTCATGAAGAAAGTAGAGACGAAAGTCATTCGGCCAACGATTGCAGGACTAAGCGCGGAAAATATTCCTTATCGTGGATTTATTTTCTTTGGCTTAATGAATGTGAAAGGTGAGCCTTTTGTGATAGAATACAATGCCCGCCTGGGTGACCCGGAGACCGAAGCCGTGGTGACACGAATTGAGTCAGACTTCGTCGAATTACTGGTGGCCTGCGCTGAGGGCGATTTGAAAAACAGAAAGATCCAGATCGACCCTGAGGTTGCCCTCACGGTCATGATGGTTTCCGGTGGCTATCCGGGCGATTTCGAGAAGGGAAAAAAAATAACAGGTCTGGACCAATCCTATGCTGCCCACATTTTCCATGCAGGAACAAAGACTTTGGGCCCTGGTATATTCACGGATGGTGGCCGGGTACTGGCAGTAACCGGGAGAGGCATCGGTATTGAAGATGCCAGGAAAAATGCCTACGGCTCCATTTCAGGCATTTCCTGGGATGGCGTATATTTCAGAAGAGATATTGGATTAGATTTGCAAAGGCTCATATCCTAGCTTGGTCGTGAGGGAGTGATTGCAAAGATTGCCGTTTCAATAAAAATCAGAACGGCCTGTTTTAAAAAGGATAACTATGGGATGTGCGTGTGGAACCAAGAAAGACGGAAAAGTCTCCGGCTGTAAAAATAACGGGGCTTGCGAAACGGGCGGTTGCAATAAGATGAACGTGTTTGACTGGTTGTCCAACATGGAAGTGCCCGCGACAGACCGTTTTAATGTAGTAGAGATAAGGTTTAAAAACGGCCGCAAAGAATTTTTCAGAAACACAGAGAAATTGGACCTCCATACCGGTGATGCTGTCATCGTGGAAGTCCCCAACGGCCATCACCTGGGCCATGTATCGCTACAGGGTGAATTGGTGCGGTTGCAGATGAAGAAAAAAAATGTAGCCAATGATGGCGAAATCAAAAAGATCTACCGGCTGGCACACACTAAAGACCATGAGAAGTATGAGGAAGTAATGACCCGTGAACTGCCTACGCTGCATCGCGGACGGGAGATCATCCGGCAGATGAACCTGCAAATGAAACTTTCCGATGTAGAGTATCAGGCAGACAACATGAAAGCGAGTTTCTTCTATTCCGCCGATGAGCGGGTGGATTTCCGTGAACTTATCAAGATCCTGGCGGGAGAATTCCGAATCCGTGTAGAGATGCGACAGATCAGCCTTCGTCAGGAAGCCGGACGACTAGGTGGAATCGGTGTCTGCGGCAGGGAATTGTGCTGTTCTACCTGGCTTACCGATTTTAAAAATGTAGCCACCAGCGCAGCACGGTACCAAAATCTTTCGCTCAACCCCAGCAAACTTTCAGGTCAATGTGGACGACTGAAATGCTGTCTCAACTATGAACTGGAAACGTACATGGATGCGCTCAAACATATCCCGGATATACAACGACCACTATTAACTGAGAAAGGCGAAGCCACACTTCAGAAGACCGACATTTTCCGTAAAATCATGTGGTTCGGATACAAGGAAGAGAGTGC
>JAYWDP010000375.1:0-11253 GCA_043779775.1 Cyclobacteriaceae bacterium | reverse complement strand
GCCCCGGCTTGCCTTCAATGCCAGATTGGCACTTTCAACTTTCAATAAGGCACTTCTCATTTCAGGCATTGCCTGCATGGCAATCTGGTAGATCGCTTCAGCATTTTTATCCAGAATTAAATCCTCCAGCTGTAAGTCAGGTATTTCTACCTGTATAGCCTCTGAGGCCGGCATTTGCATCGACTGTTTTAGTTGCAAAACAGAAAGATTCAGGACATTTTCCTGGTTAATAGCGTTCAGTTCATTCGTAGCCACCTGCGCTTCCTGGTTGAGCTGGTTGGAGATGGAAAGCGAACCTGCTTCCACTTGCTTTTTAATTCGATCTAATTGTTGCTGACTGGAATTCAGTTGATACTTGGCATTCTCAAAAAGTTCCTGATTGAATATCACGTTTGTATAGAGTGTCACCACATTCAGAATGACATCATTCTTTGCTTTTTGCAAATCATAGTCAGCTGACTGAATGTCACGCTGGTTTTGCCTGAAAGTATTTTGAATTCTTAATCCATTGAAAAGAGTCAAACTTGAGTTAACGGCCGGAGAAATAGTGGTTGAATTTTTATCGACGAATAAGTTCGACGTGGGATTTAATGCACGGCCATAGTTGTTCGCGTACGAAGCAGAAGCATTAAAAGATGGAAGGAAGTTCCCTTTAGCCTGCATCATATTGGCGCGGAAGGTTTCAACGTTGTAAATGCTGCGCTTGATTCTCAGGTTCTTTTCCAAAGCAATATCTACACACTCTTTCAGTGTCAATGTTTTCGCTTCCTGGCTGTAACCATTTGCTCCAACTATGACGGTAATAAGTAACAGTAATACTTTTCTCATAACTACTTCAGATTTGAGGTATATAAATAATTTCTTTTACCCAGCTAAGACTCTTTAGATATTCCAATGTTACAGGTTTGATGCCGGAATCCATTTCGATGACCAAACAGGCAACATCAAATTTTCCCCTCCGCGACACTGACATGGTGGCGATGTTGCAGTTATCATGTGCCAGAACAGTTGCAATGAATGCCACAGTGCCTTTTACATCATCGGCTGTGAATATCACCGTGTGAAGATTAGCACTGAAATCGGCCTTAAACCCATTTACTTCAGCAATATTGATTAATCCCCCACCCCTGCTCTCACCCAATACCTCCACCTGCTTATCACCTGACTTGATCTTGATGCGGATGGAGTTAGGATGCAAGGTTGATGCATTGCCAATGGACTTAAAACTATAATGAAGCCCTTCTTTTTCAGCGATTTCGATGGACTCCTTGATCCGCTTATCATCTGTCTTGAATCCAAGTAAGCCGGCTAAAATAGCGCGATCGCTCCCATGGCCTTCGTAAGTCCTTGCAAATGAGTTATAAAAGATGATTTCTGCTTCTTGCGGAACGCCGCCTAGGATTTTATGGGCTGCCAGGCCAATGCGCACGACACCTGCTGTATGTGAACTTGACGGACCAATCATAACCGGTCCAATCATATCAAATACACTGCTTTTCTCTGGCATACGGCATGAATACGCAAAATTACCCCAAAAGGATGTAGGTAATACATAATTCCTTGAAAAGTGGCCTAAAGTCAGGATCTACGGAGACAATCAATCAGGAAACCAAAACTATCTATTACACTAAACTGCAATGGGTGCCTTGATAGCAGGATGATATTGATAGTCGGTGATTTCAAAATCTTCAAACTGGTAATCAAAAAGGGTGTCGGGTTTTCTATGGATGATAAGTTTGGGCAATGGGTACAGTGCACGCGTCAACTGGATATTTACTTGTTCCAAATGATTAATATAAAGATGCACGTCACCGCCCGTCCATACAAAATCTCCGGGCTCCAGATTACATTGTTGGGCAACCATATGGGTGAGCAATGCATAGCTGGCAATGTTAAACGGAACACCCAAAAAGTAATCCGCGCTCCTTTGATAAAGCTGGCAGGAAAGCTTACCCTCAGCAACATAAAACTGAAAGAGAGCGTGACAGGGCGGCAGCGCCATCTTATCCACTTCCGCCGGATTCCAGGCCGTCACGATATGCCTTCGTGAATCAGGCTTCGATTTGATTTGCTCCAGTACCTGCTTGATCTGGTCAATGTGACTTCCGTCAGGGGCTGGCCAGCTTCTCCATTGAGAACCATATACAGGGCCCAACTCACCCTTCTCATCGGCCCATTCATTCCAAATTGTTACACCGTTATCATTCAGATATTTAATGTTGGTTTCTCCTTTCAGAAACCATAGCAGTTCATAGATAATTGAACGGAGATGCAACCGTTTGGTGGTGACCAATGGAAATCCTTCAGTAAGATTGAATCGAATTTGTCGACCAAAAACAGAAAGAGTGCCTGTTCCGGTCCGGTCTGTTTTTTTTACCCCGTTTGCGAGGATGTCCTTCATTAAGTCAAGGTATTGACGCATAATGCTAATTTGATGCAAGTAAAAAAACTTACATCACAATCTCCATAGACTTCGATAATTCTCTTTTGGTTTAGACAGAAAAAAAACAAAAACCGATCAATTTACAAAAGTAGGTCTATTTCATTTTTCGCTAACTTAATGCGGTTCATGATATAATACAGGTCACGAAGGCCCCGATGAAATCACAAAGGACACAACGCATTTTTATGAACTTTTTTCGTCGTGAACTTTTTGGTTCGTTGTGACCCTGAATTAATTTTATCTTGAATATTGAGACTAGTTTCCGTCGGCAGTCAGCTCAACTTCCTTCGACTTGCCGAGGATGGTGATTGTTACTTTGTTGTTGCAGTTTCCATTACCATAGTCGATCGTAACGGACTTGCCCCCAGTCTTCAATTCCTTGGTTCCTTCTACCGGAATGAAAACTTTGTTGATAATGGCGCACGACCTCTTATACACCAACGGTTTTGTGATCGTCATAATATACTCCTTGCCTTTTCGGTTAGAACCTATGGCTGAGCCGGTTACCGTCCAGGTATCTCCGGTAGGATTCAACATACGGTTCCAGGTACGAATCCGGCTGGAAGACCGAGTAGCAAATGTACCGTCTGGGTAAGTTACTTTCATGCCTTCTTCAATGATTGAAAATGACACTGCCGCTGTTTCATTGGCAGATGTGTTGGTGAGAATGCGAGTTCCTTCCAGCTTAATTCCATTCACGGAATAATTCTGAAACGTAGTTATAATTTTTGAGCCCGGCATGAACCGGCGGCCGAGATATTCGATAATAATTTTTCCTGAACGCGATTTCCCTCCCGGGCCCAGACAGGCCAAACCAAAGTCGATGGTAATAACTCCATGTGGAATTATAGCACTGTTGGCGGGGGGTCTAATGGCAGTAGCTTTTTCTAAGGTTACCACTGCACAATTGAAACGCTCGTCTGCGATGGTAATTTCAGTCCTACCTCCTAAATCTTCTCTTCCTGAAAGTGTGGACGCATCCGAGGAAACGGCCAGAGCTGCCATATCATCTGTTTCTTCGGTCTGCGAATCTGAATTAGCCTCACTTTGCACGTTGGCATTGTCATTGGCAGAGAAGTCTATGGTATTATTGTCCGCACAGGATAACAGTAAAACAAAACAAACTATTGAAATAAACGCCAGGATCTTGGGTCCGAATAAGTTTTTGATAGCATTCATGGTCCGTTTTTGTTTGTTTTGTCGTTAGATGTCAGAAAAAGTTGAAGGTTTAATGCTGAGAAGAAATCTTTCGTTTATAGGGCTATTGCCACTAAAACCGCTGTTTCCACGGCCTTTTATTGGCCTCATTATCTGGACGATGCTCCTGACAACCTCTTCCCAGGTGCACGCTCAGTTAAAAATTGCAAAACTGAAATACGGCGGTGGAGGCGACTGGTATGCCAACAAAACCGCTTTGCCTAACCTTATCAAGTTCTGCAATGAACAGCTTTCCATGAATCTGTCTCCTGAAGAAGATGCTGTCGAGGTTGTAAGCCGCGATCTTTTCTCCTACCCTTATGTGTATATGACTGGACACGGCAACGTGGTTTTTTCCAACGAAGAAGCACAAAACTTGCGTAACTATCTTATTGGCGGGGGATTTCTTCATATTGATGATAACTACGGATTAGACAAATTCATCCGGATCGAAATGAAGAAGGTGTTCCCGGAATTAGAACTCGTCGAACTGCCCTTCACCCACCCAATTTATCACCAGAAGTATAATTTCCCGAAAGGGTTGCCCAAAATTCATGAACACGACGGCAAACCAGCCCAGGGCTTTGGCTTATTGTATGAAGGCCGGCTGGTGGTATTCTATTCCTATGAATGCGATCTGGGCAACGGTTGGGAGGACCAGCGCATCCACAATGATCCGGATGCAAAACGACAGGAGGCACTACAGATGGGCGCCAATATCATTTCCTTTTGCTTTACATCCACCAACTGAAGACAACCGTAGTCCTAGGTTTAAGGTTATGCTGCGGTCTCATAACTCTGAACTCATAACTCCTAACTCTTCTCTTCAGTCTATGTATTACTTTGCCCTTATTTGTTCAAGACTTCGGCAAGCTTCTTCTGAAGGTTGCTGCCCCGCAGATTCTTCGCCACGATTATTCCTTGCGGATCTACCAGAATTGAAAATGGAATTCCATTGATATTATAATCCGCAGCTGCTTTGGAATTAAAATATTTCAGATCTGAAACGTGGTTCCAAACCAGTCCATCGTCCTTAATGGCCTTCACCCAATCTTCGCGGGTCTTGTCAAGAGAGACGCTCAGAATATCAAAAGACTTGCCTTTGAATTGGTGATAGGCTTTGACCACATTGGGGTTTTCCTGTCGGCAGGGTCCACACCACTTGGCCCAAAAGTCAACCAATACATATTTTCCTTTGAATGAGGAAAGGGTTATGATTTTACCATCAGGATCAGGAAGCGATATCTCCGGAGCCGGTTGACCAATAGCTGTAGCCTTTTGCTTATCTACGAACTGGACAAATTCCTTGGCATAGTAATTTGCCGGCCACTCTTTTCTGAATCGGTCCGCAACATCCAGATATAAAGAAAAATATCGGTCAATATCAGGTGCACCGCGGCCTTGCAATAAGTTGATCAGGCCCAGCGAGAGCGGTTGTCGCCTAAGAAAATCAACAACCTTTGCATTTGTAACATCCATGACTTCCTGATATTGTCGTTGTAGCGTCTGGATTCTTATATCATTTTTTTCTTGAACAGCAATCTGAAACTGGGCCTCTATATCCCTGGCTTCTTTTATATTTTGGGCATCCTGGGAAATTTTTTGCACCTGTACCATCAACTCCATATCCGGTGAACCTTTCACCTCATAGAAACCCGATTGACTGTTGCCGTCAACGTTTACTTCCAGGTCCTTCTTATTAAGAATAAAATTGACGAATTGAGCATTATAGAAATTAAGCTGGTAGTAGCCAGGTTCTGTAATCCTGATTTTCTTTTCGAATGTATAGTTGCTTTTCAGCCTGAGTGTATCTTCCCATGGCTTGGGTTTATCGGGACGCATTTCACTGATCCTGATTTCCCCTGCTCCCGGGAATCCCACCTTGCCCCGGATGGTTACTTCCCATCCCACCTGGTTTTTAGTTTCCTTTGCGCCACCTGAACAAGCTGTGAGCAAAATAGCGACAACCAATACCCATCCATTTATTCTTTTCATTTTTCACTAAGTTTTTGTAACAACAATTCATTTGCGATTTTAGGATCAGCCTTCCCTTTGGTCCGCTTCATCACTTCACCCATAAACATACTAATGATCCCTGTCTTCCCATTCCTATAAGCTTCTACTTTTAAGGGAAACTCTTTGATCACCTCCAACACAACCGGAAGAATGGAATCTGTATTACGTTCCTGGAGAAGATTTAGTTCTTCCGCAATTTGCAGGGCTTGCTTTTCCGGGTGCTTCTGCAATTCGGGGAATATATTTTGAGAGGCCACTGTAAAACTTACTTTGCCCTGATCGATTAAATCAATGAGGTCCGCCAAGGTCTTGGCTAAAATAGAAAAGCCTTGGGCTGCGCTGACATGTTCGTTAAGAAATGATTTTACAGGTCCCATGACCCAATTGGAGACAGCCTTATAGTTTTTTGTATGCCTGCAGACTTCCTCAAAATATTGGGCGATTTCTTTTGAGTCGGTCAAAACACCAGCATCATATTCCGGCAAACGATATTCCTTTATAAATTTTTCAAAAAGCTCTCCAGGAAGTGACGGCATGGAATCGCGAATGGACTGTAACCACTGGTCAGAAATGCTCAGTGGACTAAGATCCGGGTCAGGAAAATAGCGGTAGTCATTGAGTTCCTCTTTGGTCCGCATGCTGTGAGTCAGGCCTGTGGCGGCATCAAATGTCCGTGTTTCGGAGGAAATAAGCATTCCCTTTTCAATTTCCATGATCTGCCTTTCAATTTCATGATCGATGGCACGTTGCACATTACGGATGGAGTTCATGTTCTTCACCTCCACTTTCTTTCCAAATTCTTTGACCCCTTTTAACATCACTGAGATATTGGCGTCACATCGCAGGGAGCCTTCCTCCATGTTTCCATCACAAATACCAAGGTACCTCACCAGTTTACGTACTTCGGTGAGAAAAGCATACGCTTCCTCCGAATCATGGATGTCGGGAAGCGTGACAATCTCGATGAGCGGCACTCCCGCACGATTAAAATCCACCAAAGTATCCTCCTCTCCCTCCACGTGAATGGATTTACCGGCATCTTCTTCAATATGTATCCGGTGAAGGCTCACCTTTCGTTCCAGGCCTTGCCTCGCTCTAATAGTTACGTAGCCATTAAGGCAGATCGGCGTGCGATCCTGGGTGATCTGGTAGCCTTTGGGGAGGTCGGGGTAGAAATAATTCTTTCTATCAAATATCTGCAGCCTTGAAATATCACAATGGCAAGCGAGTCCCATCTTAATGGCATATTCCACCACCCTTTTATTAAGCTTCGGCAGCGTGCCCGGATGTGCCAGACTGATCACACTTACATTTGTGTTCGGTGGCTGCCCATATTCAGCAGAATCAGCATTGTAGATTTTGCTTTTGGTGAGGAGTTGTGCATGGACTTCTAAACCAATGATGGCTGTGTATTTATCTCGAACAGATGGGTCCATATTTATTTACAGTACCGACTTTGCCACAAATTCACCAAATCACCAAATCACTTAGGTTCACGATTATTTATTTTCCAGAAATCATTTCTTTCGCTTTGACAAGAACGGAGTCCAGCCCGGCGAGGTTCTTGCCCCCGGCAGTTGCGAAGAAGGGCTGTCCCCCGCCGCCGCCATCAATTTCCTTCGCCAGCTCTTTCACCATGTTGCCTGCATGGAAAGTATTGGTCAGTGCCAGCTTCTCACCGATCATGACGGCTACCTGGGGTTTGCCGTCAATATCGGCAGCCAGAATCATCAGCAGGTCATCGAACTGATTGCGCAGTCCGTAGGCAATGTTCTTCAAGGCATCGGCATTGGGAACAGATACTTTTTCAAATATCAATGTATGTCCGTTGCTCTTTTTCGCTTTCTTAACCAAGGCTTCCTTAATCTGTTGGGTGCGTTCCTGGTTTACCACTTCAAGCTTTTTTTCCAACGCATGTTTTTCCTCGATCAGGATTTGCACCGAGGCGGCGGTATCTTTCGGGTTCTTCAATAAAGTCTTTATCTCACCCAGCAAAGCCAAAGCGTCATTCACATGATCCTGTGCGCCCTGCGCAGTGACCGCTTCAATTCTACGCACACCGGCTGCCACCGAACTTTCAGAAAGGATTTTAAACAAGCCAATGTTTCCCGTTGCCGGAACGTGTGTCCCACCGCAAAGTTCTACCGAGAACTTTGGGTCAAATGTAATTACCCTGACAAACTCACCATATTTTTCTCCAAACAAAGCCATGGCACCAAAACTTTTGGCCTTTTCAATGGGCACGTTGCGTTGTTCATTGAGTTGAATGTTCTCTCTGATCTTATCGTTCACAATGGATTCTACCTTGGCGATCTCAGTATCCGTCATAGCTGCATAATGCGAAAAGTCGAAACGAAGAATTTTTTCATTTACCAATGAGCCTTTTTGTTCTACATGCTTTCCCAGTACCTGGCGGAGGGCGGCGTGGAGCAGATGGGTGGCGGAATGGTTGTTCATCGTCAGTTGCCTCTTAGTTGAATCTACCGATGCATAAAATTCTGCATCTAATTTCTCCGGCAATGATTCCGTATAATGTATGATAAGGTCGTTTTCCTTCTTAGTATCAATCACAATGACTTTTTCATTTACCGACTCCAATTTCCCAGTATCGCCAACCTGTCCGCCACTCTCAGCATAAAAAGGAGTTTTGTCAAGCACAAATTGAAAAAGTTCTTTATTCTTTTGTTTGACCTTGCGGAATTTTAAAATCCTCGAAGTTGAAGTTAACTGATCATACCCAACGAATTCGGTCTTACCATCTTCGCCTACTAATACCCAGTCACCCGTTTCTTTGACGGCAGCAGCTTTAGAACGAGACTTTTGTTTGGTCATCCAACCTTCAAATTCCAATTCCCAATTCTCCTTTAATTTAAGATCATTCTCTTTTGCAATAAGTAGAGTTAAATCTTTAGGAAACCCAAATGTATCGTACAGGAGAAAAATATTACCCCCCGTAAGAAAAACATTAGACTGGGCATCTTTAGTTCTTAGAAATTCCTTCAGCCCAACTCTATCCTTGATAAATTCAATTCCCTTCTCTAATTCAATTTCTTTATGAAAGGTTAAATCTTGCAAAATTTTTATCCCTTCACGTCTAAGCATTTCAATTCCTCTTCCTAGAGTTCTTAAAAATGACTTTTCTTCTTCATGAATAACGTTGCTTACATAATCCAATTGATGATGCAACTCAGGAAAAACATCTTTCAATTGCAAAGCCAACAACGGTACCAGCCGATGCATAAATGGTTCCTTAAAATCCAAATAAGAATATCCATACCTCACCGCCCTCCTCAAGATTCTGCGTATCACATAGCCGGCGCCGGTGTTTGAGGGGAGCTGCCCATCGGCGATGGCAAAAGATACGGCTCGCACGTGATCGGCAATGACGCGAATAGCAATGTCCTTCTTGTTGTCCAAACCGTATTTAACATTCGCGTGAAGCGCAATAAAATCCATCATCGGACGGAAGACATCCGTATCGTAGTTGGAGGTCTTTCCCTGGATGGCCATGCAAAGCCGTTCGAAGCCCAAACCAGTATCAACGTGTTTGTCCGGCAGTGGCTCCAGTGCGCCGGAAGCCAGGCGATTGAATTGAATGAAGACCAGGTTCCAGATTTCGATGACCTGGGGATGGTCGCTGTTAACGAGTTCTCTCCCAGGTTTCTTTTTTACTTCATTCTGAGGCCGCAAGTCAATATGAATTTCTGAACAAGGGCCGCAAGGGCCGGACTCTCCCATCTCCCAGAAATTATCTTTTTTGTTCCCGTGAAGGATGCGGTCGTCGCTTACAAATGTTTTCCACAGATCCTTGGCTTCATCATCTACCGGCAGGCCATCAGACTTATCCCCGCCAAAGACGGTGACGTACAACCGGTCTTTGGGCAATCCATATACTTCCGTGAGGAGTTCCCAGGCCCAGGCAATGGCATCCTTCTTGAAATAATCTCCAAACGACCAGTTGCCCAGCATCTCAAACATCGTATGGTGGTAGGTATCCAGGCCTACATCTTCAAGGTCATTGTGTTTGCCGCTGACGCGAAGGCATTTTTGTGTGTCGGCAATGCGTTTGTATTTAGGAGCACTGTTGCCCAGAAAGTAATCTTTGAACTGGACCATCCCCGAGTTGGTGAAGAGCAGACTGGGGTCATTCTTCAGCACTAATGGTGCTGAAGGAACGATCTGATGCCCCTTACTCTCAAAAAAATTCAGGAACTTCTGCCTGATGGTACTGGAATCCATTTCTCAAATTTCTCGTAAGTCGCAAAATTAACCGCAGATTGGTCATAATGAAAGGAATCAGCCAATTAAACGGATCAAAGCGTCTCCAATGAAAGTTAAATATAACCGTTGAAGAGCGGAGACACAGAGAAAGAAATTGAATAAGGATGTCTCTTAGCAGTCTTTGCTCCCGATAACTATCGGGATCAGCGGTTCAATTTTGTATTACTTCTCTGACAACAGTCATCCAGATGGCGGCAGCTATTTTATCTCGAGACAGAAAATCTTGTTAGGGCGGGAAGGAATAACAATCAGGTTGTTGAAAGCCACCGGGGATGCTTCGAAGAGATCGGCCACTTTTAGTTTATAAATAAGCGATCCGTTTTCACCATCGAAGAGCATCACGGTCCCATTACTGTCGGCCAGAAAGATGTACAGGTTGCCATCTTTGTCATAGATATCCAGCGGACTGGACCAGGCATAATTGTCAAGGGCCACCTCATAGAGTGTCGCTCCTGTCATTTGGTCCAGGGCTACCAGCAATCCTTTGTTAAGTCCGTTGTAGCGCGACAGGCTGAAGATGACCTGGTTGGAGCCCTTCATCTTTCCAATCACCGGGGTGGAAAGCATTCCACCATTTACCGGGTGTTCTCCTAAGACGGTAAGACACGCAAATTTTCTCTCCCATACCGTCTCTCCTGTATTTCCATTGATCTTTTTCAGATATGAAAAACCTTTCTTGCCTTGCTTATCTACCTCATTGCCGGTATATAAAAATGGGACTCCGCATTCCGGTTTAATCACGAGGGTGGCATCGGTATCGTCATAGTTTTGCAAAACCCATAGCGGCTTCATCGTAGTCAGACTCAGGCATTGAATGTATCCATGGTTGTCAGCGAAGTAAAGTTTATCCTGAAATGCCGCTACGCTGTTTTCAATACCCTGCTGATGATCGGCATTAATCTTGTAGCGGTATTTTAATTCCTGGGGCGCAACGGTCAAACGTCGGGTAGCGCTGTCCAGTCTGGTGTTGAGCTTTACCGTATACACCAATCCATTCTCGCCACCGAGATACATCCGGTCATTTTTAGGATTGATCAATGCTGCGCCATCAAATGCAGCCCAACTGCGGTAGGCGAAGGTGTCCCTGCCATTGATAAAATGCAGGAGGGTCTGGTCCAACAAGCTGAATATCCTGAATCCAAATTTTCTCTCGACATTAATTCCCTGACCAGCATATAAAATCGGCAATCCGCGCGGATCAATGGCCACGGAACCTTTAATAGGATTTTTAATGTCTATCGCGTTTCGGGAAAAAAGACCGGTAGCCAGATCAAGGAAATAGATATGACCATCCAGGGAGCCAACGATAACTTCCG
>JAYWDP010000374.1:0-4063 GCA_043779775.1 Cyclobacteriaceae bacterium | reverse complement strand
ATGGGGCGGAGATTGTGTACAATCCATCGGCCACCGTCGCGGGACTCAGTCAGTATTTGTGGAAGCTGGAACAACCGGCCCATGCGGCCGCCAACGGCTACTTCATGGGTTGTATCAACAGGGTGGGCAATGAGAAACCCTGGAACCTCGGTAAGTTTTACGGGTCGTCGTACTTCGTGGATCCGCGTGGACAGATTTTTGCCATAGCATCTGAAGAAAAAGATGAGTTGCTGATAGCAGATTTTGATTTGGATATGATCGATGAAGTAAGAAACACCTGGCAGTTTTACCGCGACCGCCGGCCTGAGACCTATGGAAAGATCGTTGAGCTTTAATATTCGACATTCGAAGTTGACTATTCAATTTCGTTTTAGTTAAGGAATTTATGTTTTGTAGATTGAAGGCAGACAGGCGTGCAATGCATTTTTATTATTCATCTTTTAACTTAACAAAATTGATTTACCCTTACTAAATCGTGGCTATAACGAACAACAAATTACCGGAAGAGCAATACCCGGAGAATTTTAAAGACCTCCATCCTCCGTTCGAATCGAAAGAGGCTGCGCTGATTGAAGCCAACCGGTGCTTATTTTGTTATGATGCTCCGTGTACAAAAAGTTGCCCCACCAGCATCAACGTACCCAAGTTCATCAAGCAGATCAGTACGGAAAATGTCAAAGGCTCGGCTCACACCATTTTCACTTCCAATATTATGGGGGGCGGATGTTCCAAGGTTTGTCCTGTAGAAAAATTGTGCGAAGGCGCTTGTGTCTTTAATCTGTTGGGGGAAGCGCCCATTCGCATTGCCAGGTTACAGCGCTATTCAACAGAAAAAGCTATCGAAGGAAAATGGAAGCTATTTGATCGCAAGCCCCCCACGGGAAAGAAAGTTGCCATAGTAGGCGCCGGACCAGCGGGACTCAGCTGTGCCCACGTGCTTTCGCGTCAGGGTGTTGATGTCACGGTTTATGAAAAGGAAAGCAAAGGAGGTGGCCTGATGACTTATGGAATTGCAGCATATAAGATAACTCCTGAATTTTGTGAGGAAGAAGTGAATTACATAACCTCACTCGGTGGCATCGAAATGAAGTACAACCAGGAATTGGGACGGGATATTTCACTTATACAACTCCAACAAAAATTTGACGCTGTTTATATGAGCATTGGTGTTGGCGTTGCCCGTCGATTGGAAATTCCGGGGGAAGAACTGGATGGTGTGGTGGACGCAATCCATTTCATTTACGATATCAGGACCAACACCTATCCTTCTATTTATGTAGGCGATAAAGTAGCTGTCATTGGTATGGGCATGACAGCGATAGACGCTGCCACCCAGGCGAAGCGGCTGGGAGCGAAGGAAGTGACTTTGTTGTATCGAAGAACCCAGGATGAAATGCCTTGCACGAATATGGAATTGGACCTTGCCAAGCTTGACGGCTGCAACATTCTCTGGCTTGCAGCACCTAAACAAGTGGTTGGCGATAACGGCAAAGTATCCGGATTGGTCTGCCGCGTAATGAAATTAGGAGCGCCTGATGCCAGCGGCCGCTCTGCGCCCGTTGACACCGGTGAAACATTTTCCCTGCAAGTGGATATGGTGATCAAAGCTGCAGGCCAGGTTCCATTTGAAGACCTTGTCCGCGACAGTAACTTTAAAAACAAAGGCGGTAAACTGGTCATTGACCCGAATGGCTCTACCAACGTGAGAGGAATCTTTGCCGGTGGCGATTGTGTGAATGGGGGAAAGGAAGTTGTGGATGCCGTGCAGGCGGGGAAGGATGGAGCGAGGGGGATACTCAAATACCTGATGTTGAATGTTGAATGAGACTTAGTTGGAGAAATTCAAAACAATTATTGAGAAGCGCAACGAGCATAGGCACAAATGTAGAAGAAGCGAATGCTGGGCAGTCAAAAAAGGATTTTGCAATGAAAATGTCAATAGCATCTAAAGAAGCCATAGAGACTCGGTATTGGTTAAAGCTTTTGGACCGAAGCCAGCTCATTAAAAATGATTATTCATCTTACTTAGATTCAATTGATCAGATAATCAGAGTGCTTACTAAAATTGTAAAAACAACTCAGGAATCATTGGCCAAATGAAAGAATTTAACACTTAACATTTAGCACTTAGCATATAACATTGTTTAAAATGGCAAACTTATCAGCAAACTTTCTTGGCATAAAATCCCCCAACCCTTTCTGGTTGGCGAGTGCTCCACCCACGGATAAGAAGATCAACGTGCTGCGGGCATTTGAAGCTGGATGGGGTGGGGTAGTTTGGAAGACATTGGGTACGCAGATCAAGAATGTATCTTCCCGCTATTCGTCTGTGAATTACAACAACACACGGATGATGGGATTCAATAATATTGAGTTGATCAGCGACCGGCCGCTGAAAATCAACTTACAGGAAATCGAGGAGTGTATCAAACTGTTTCCAGACCGTGCCATGATTGTATCGCTCATGGCTGATAACAATCGTCAGTCGTGGCATGACTTGATTTCGCAAACAGAAGACACCGGTGCGCATGGCATTGAGCTGAACTTTGGCTGTCCCCACGGTATGACCGAACGCGGCATGGGCGCTGCGGTAGGACAGGACCCTGAGATCGCGAGGATGGTGGTGCAGTGGGTCATGGAAAAGGCGACCATTCCCGTGATAACGAAACTCACACCCAATGTTCATTCCGTTGTGCCGACGGGAAAGGCTGCGGTAGAGTCAGGTTCGAATGCACTGTCGTTGATCAACACCATTCAATCGGTCACAGGCATAGATCTTGATACATTGATACCTAATCCCAATGTGGGGGGCCAATCTGTTTTTGGCGGATACTGCGGGCCGGCGGTGAAACCCATTGCATTGAAGATGCTGGCAACCATCAGTCAGGATCCGACTACGTCGAAAGTACCCGTTTCAGGTATTGGCGGTGTGAGCACCTGGAAAGATGCTGCAGAGTTTATGCTGCTGGGCGCCAGCAATGTACAGGTGTGTACCGCTGTGATGAAGCACGGCTTCCGGATCGTGGAAGACTTGTGCGAGGGGATGAGCAACTGGATGGATGAAAAGGGTTTTAAAACGCTGGCGGATTTTATTGGCAAATCAGTGCCGACACTTACTCATTGGGAAGACCTGGATATTAACTACCACATCGTTGCGCGCATCAATCAGGATAAGTGCATTCACTGCGGACTTTGCTATATCGCCTGTGAGGACGCATCGCACCAGTCCATCCAACTGACTCCTGGAAATCCATATAACACCTATTCCATCAAGGAAGAAGAATGTGTAGGATGTAATCTCTGCAAACTGGTTTGCCCGGTGGAGGATTGCATCACGATGGTAGAGCAGCGCAAGGGGGAGGAGTATTTGAACTGGAAGGAGTTTCAGAAACGAGGACTTCCGCTTAATGATCATTAGGCGGAAGAATTCGGAAGTTAGAATTCAGGAGTTAGAATGGTGCGCCGTCCATTCCGCAAATTCTGACTCCTGACTTCTTTTCCCTCACGACATTACCTCAAACACCAGAAACTGCGTCTTCTCAAAAAACTCAAAGTTATTGTCGGCGATAAAAATCAGCGTCCTATGCCCGTTCGGTACATCCTTTCCCCAGGTGACACCTTCAATGTTGTCGATGTACATTCCCAGTATATCCATGTAGTAATCGTCGTTTGCCGGATCGTAGTCAATGCCGGACAGGCCACCCACGGTAGTGGCCTTGTAAATTTTATTGTGCGGCACTACGAATTCACCGATGAGGTGTAACGCGCTGATGGAGTTATACTCTGTTTGGGAATCCTGCTGAGACCTGACGAATGAAATAGGAAATACAAAAGTGAGAATGAGGAATTTGACGAAACGTATGCAGTGGAGTTGGGCCTTGGCTTAAAGATTTAAGTTTACAAGCTATCCAAAAGAGAAGAAAATAAAAATATATCCGTGATTGATTTCCCCCGAAGGGATCATTATTAGAGAACTTTATTAAATTGTGACGTACCAAATTTGATCTTATGAAGAACCGGATATTAACTTTTGGATTACTCGCCTGCCTTTTTAGTTTCATAG
>JAYWDP010000373.1:0-11312 GCA_043779775.1 Cyclobacteriaceae bacterium | reverse complement strand
TTTTGGAAGGTGAAAAACTTTTGACAGCCAATCCGGATGAAGTACGCTATGTCATGGGGTTTGCCGAATTACTCGCACAAAAGGGCCAGCAAAAAAAGGCTATTGAAGCAATAGAGAAATTTATAGCTGGTCATCCTGAAGCGGGTGCAGCCAAAATCCTGCTGGCGGGTTTTTACAGGGATGCCGGTGAAGAGAAGAAGGCCAGAGAAATATTGAATGAGGCGTTCAAAGATCCCACCATTGATATCAGCGCAAAAATCATCGTCCTGGGTACTTACAACGCTCAGATCGCCCGAAGCAGGTCAAGAAATATTTCGGAGCCCGAGCTCGAATCCTTTGCACTCGCATTATTAAACATCCTTCAAAAACAATATGCCGATGAACCCAATGTACATGTTGTGGGGGGTGATCTGTATTTGGCGATGAAACACAATGCAGAGGCTGAAAAAGAATATCTTATTGCCATCCAGACCGGCTCTGCCAGCTTTGATGCGTGGCAAAATTTATTGTCACTGGAATCCGAAGGTAATAAATTTGACAGCCTTATCTTCCATTCAGAGCAAGGACTGGAAATCTTCCCGAACCAGGCCATGTTATACTATTTCAATGGTTATGGACATATCCGCAAAGGACACTTCCGTGAGGCAGCCACTGCTCTGGAACAGGCAAAAAAACTTTCCTCCAGCAATCCTGCTCTGATCAATGACATTAATAGCATGTTGGGTGATGCCTATAACGGGGCCAAAGAATATGTCAAGTCTGATAAGGCGTACGAAGAGGCACTTACCTTTAATCCAAACAACGAATATGTTCTGAATAATTACAGTTACTACCTGGCGCTTAGGAAAGAAAATCTGGAAAGAGCGGAGAAAATGGCTGCACTTGCAATCAAAAATCAACCAGAAAATTCCTCCTTTCTGGATACCTACGCCTGGGTGTTGTACACTAGGGAAAAATACAAAGATGCACGAAAGGCCATGGAGCGGGCGCTGGCTTTACCAGGAGCTTCCTCCACATTGTATGAGCATTATGGAGATATCCTATTCCAGATGGGGGATGTTGAAGGCGCTGTGGTTCAATGGGAAAAAGCGCGATCCCTTACTTCGCAACATGACCTTATTGACAAGAAAATCGCGAATCGGAGGCTTTACTAAGCCCTGACAAACGTTATTATTTTTTAATTGCATCCCGTATCTTAGCCCCTTCATGAAATACCTGGCTTTAGTCATCCTGGGTGCGACAGCACTCCTGTTTTCTTGCAGCAAGAAAATAATACCCGTCGTTCCTCCACCCTCGCCTTCTCTCGAAATTCAGGAGATTAATTTTGAATATCTCCACGCGAAGGCAAAAATGGTATTTAGGGATGAGAAAAAGGAACGGGAAGTAAAGGCCCATATTCGCATCCGCAAAGACAGTATAATTTGGATGACCTTCACCGTGGTGGGGGTACAAGGAGGCAGGGCATTGATCAATAGAGATTCCATCACAATCGTGAGTACGGTTGATAAAGAGTTCTATGTCTTTAACTATAAGGAGTTATCTAAACGATATAACTTCGAAATCAATTTTTTCACAATACAGTCTGCCATCCTTGGGAATCTGATTTCGTCTCATGCAGAAATAGATAAGATTACCCAAGGACCAAGTTTTAATATTCTGGACCAGCAGCGTGAGAGTGTATCCATTAAAAACTACATCAACGCCGCCAGTCGGAAATTAGAAAAAGTGGAAATGAAGGAGGCCAACACTAACAATTCCGTAGTCATTAATTATAATAATTTTCAGCCTGTGGGAGACAAGATTTATCCCTTCAATGGCGTTATCAATATTATCTATAAAACGGCCCTCGGCCTTGTGAATAATACCATCATATTAGAATACAGTAAAGCTGAAGTAGGCGACAAAGAGTTGAGGTTTCCGTTTAATATACCTCGGAAATATGAGCGCAGGTAAGCCCCGTACATGGTATTTTTTCATTTTCCTTTTAGTGCTTACTACCGGTTACTCACAACGGAACAAAGCACAACTTCAAAAGGAAAAACAACAGAATATTGACAAAATCAGGGAGACTGAAAAGATCCTAACCCAAACTTCCCAGCAAAAGAAAACTTCGATCGGTGAGCTGCTGGCCTTCACGCAACGTATCCGCCAGCAAGAGGCGCTGATTCTTTCCATTGAATCTGAAATTGAGCTGATGGACATGGATATCAGCGAGAACAATGACATACTCAAGGCCCTTCAACTGGACTTATCCCGGCTGAAGGCCGAATATGGCGCCATGGTGTTTTCTACAAATAAAACCAGCGGTGGCGTTTCTAAACTGATGTTCTTGTTTTCAGCCAATACATTCGATCAATTGGCGATGCGAATGAAGTACATGGAACAATACAGCGTCGCCCGTAAAGAACAGGCCGCGGTTATTAAAAAAGTACAGGAACAATTAGCTGAACAAGTACTGGTCATTGAAGGGAAAAAGGATGATAAAAATAAGTTGTTGAATGAAGAGCTGTCAGAAAAAAATAACCTGGACGATTTAAAGAAAAAGAAGAGTACGGTAGTCAAGTCTCTGGAGAAGGAAGAAAAGAGGTTGAAGACCGATCTGACTGAAACGAGAAAAGCGATTGCCAAACTTGACAAACTCATTAATGACATTATCCGCGAGGAAATGGAGCGGGCGGCAAAAGAAGCGGCGCGGGAAGCTGCCGCCAGGAATAAAAACAAGGAAGCGCCCGCATCTTCTGAAGAGCTGATGGCGTTGTCCAATTCCTTCGAGGAAAATAAAAATAAATTTCCCTGGCCAGCACCCGGATTCATTTCGCAGAAATTCGGTCGTCAAAACCACCCTGTTCTAAAAGGTATCGTACTTCAAAACGATGGTATTAACATCCAGACCACACAAAGTGAAAAAGTTAAGTCCATATTTTCTGGCGAAGTCCGTGCCGTGGCCTTTATACCCACCCTGGGCAGTTCGGTGATTATTAGTCATGGTGAATATTTCACGGTTTATTCAGGATTGAAAGAAGTGTCTGTAAAAAAAGGGCAGAAGGTTAACAACAACCAGGACATTGGCAAGGTGTTAGTAAACAGCGACGGTATCTCTGAGTTGCGTTTCCAGATCAGGAAGAGTATCACGGCCCTGGACCCTGCGGCGTGGCTGAAAGACTAAAATTCTGTCTTTTTAAGGCATTTTCGTCCTTCCATAAACGGTGATATAAATTCAAATTTTTAACCTAATTTTGACTTCATAAAGCTAAAAATATGAAAGCGGTTCTTTTGTTCTTAGGTGGCGTTGGTTTCCAGGAAATCTTGCTGATTGGAATATTTGTGTTAGTCTTCTTTGGTGCAAAAAAAATCCCTGAATTCATGAAGGGTCTCGGTAAAGGCGTTCGTGAGTTTAAAGACGCCATGAGTGACGTGAAAAAAGAAGTCGAGGACTCCGGCAAGCAAGCAGGCCAGCTCGATGACGGTAAGTAAGCCTTGAAACCCAATTCCAGTTTTTTAGAAATTCAGAGCCGCCTTCGCTCTGGGGAGATTTCATGTGTCGATCAGATTCTATTTCACCTTTCTAAAATCCGGGAGTTTGCCCATCTCAACGCTTTCCTCAGCGTCTATGAAGAGGAGGCCTTGGCACGGGCCGCAGAGATTGATAAAAAAGTCAAGAAAGGAACGGCCGGCAAACTGGCGGGCCTGGTGGTGGGACTCAAAGATGTACTTTCTTATAAAGACCATCCCCTTCAGGCCGGCAGCAAAATTCTCAATGGCTTTATTTCTCAATACAATGGTACCGCTGTCCAGCGTCTCCTGGACGAAGATGCTATTATCATCGGACGTCAAAACTGTGATGAGTTTGCCATGGGATCTTCCAATGAAAACTCAGCCTTCGGAAATGTTTTAAATCCCTTTGACACCTCTTGCGTTCCCGGTGGTTCCTCCGGAGGCTCTGCGGTAGCGGTAGCCACAGACATGTGCCAGGTATCACTAGGTTCTGATACCGGAGGCTCCGTTCGGCAGCCTGCGGCCTTTTGTGGTGTGGTGGGATTAAAGCCAACCTACTCACGTATCTCGCGCCATGGTCTCATCGCCTATGGTTCTTCTTTTGATTGCATTGGCATTTTTTCCAAACGGGTTGAAGATGTGGCACTGGTGCTGGGCGTCATCGGAGGTGCTGATGAATATGACAGCACCGTTTCACAGAGACCCGTTCAGGATTATTCAAAAGATTTGGAACCCTCCAAAAAATTCAAAGTCAGCTATATCCGCGAAACGGTGGAGTCGGACGCGTTACAAACAGAGATCAAGGACGCCATCCAGGAAGCTATCAGACAACTAAAATCATTAGGGCACACGGTCGAAGCCATTGATTTTCCATTGTTGGAATATGTTTTACCCACGTACTACATATTGGCAACCGCCGAAGCCAGCTCCAATCTCTCCCGTTTTGATGGCGTTCGTTATGGTCATCGCAGTCCGGAGACAAAAGATCTGCAATCTCTTTATAAAAAAACACGCAGTGAGGGGTTTGGCAGGGAAGTCCAGCGGAGGATTCTTCTTGGAACTTTTGTATTAAGTTCCAGCTACTATGATGCTTACTACACCAAGGCTCAGAAAGTAAGGAGACTCATTCGCGAAAAGACTAATCAAGCATTGCAACAGTCTGATTTTATCCTGATGCCTACCGCTCCTACGACGGCGTTCAAATTAGGAGCCCATTCGGATAATCCAATTGAGATGTACCTTGCAGACTTGTTTTCAGTGCAGGCAAATGTTGCGGGTGTCCCTGGAATATCGTTTCCCTATGGAAAAGATAAAAACGGATTGCCGATAGGATTACAGTCGTTGGCCGCAGATTTTGAAGAGGGGAAACTTTTGCAATTGGCAAAATTGTTGCATAAAGATTAAATTCACGGGGCCTTAGTAGATAACTATAATTTTTTCACGGAATAAGACGTTGTAAGGGAGTATGAAAAATTGGTGCACGGGTTGGATTTTGATGTTTATTGCTGGGGGAGTGACGGCGCAAGTCATTATTCCACAGGATACCATTGCCGAAGAAGTAGAATCTGAAATATTGGCGGGCGATACACTTTCTGATCCTTTGCTGTTCGTACTCCCCCTGCCTTATGAATACATCCCCGCCGAGGAAACACCCGAATTGGTGGCCGACCGTTTATCCTGTCTTCAGCAAACTATTCCACTCCAATACAACCACAATGTTCATGGCTTCATAAATTATTTTACCATACGCAACCGGGAATACACCCGACTGATGCTGCGAAGAAAGGATTTGTATTTTCCCCTTTTTGAAAAATATCTCCGTCAATACAATCTGCCGGAGGAATTGAAATATCTCTCCATCATTGAATCAGGACTTAACCCGCGCGCCGTTTCGCGCGCCAGTGCCGTTGGTTTGTGGCAGTTTATGTCCTATACCGGCCGTTATTTTGACTTACACAACGACTGGTATTTTGACGATCGCATGGACCCGGAAAAGTCAACCGAGGCTGCCTGTAAATACCTAAGTCAACTTTATAAAATGTTTAACAACTGGGACCTGGCCCTGGCGGCCTATAATTCCGGACCAGGCACTGTCAGAAGGGCCATTCGAAGATCTGGCTACAAAAAAACATTCTGGGAAATTTACAAATATCTTCCCCGGGAGACACGTTCATATGTTCCGCAGTATGTGGCAATCATATATGCCATGAATTATGCTGAAGAGCATAATATAATTGAGACGTCCCTGGAACAATTCATTCCCCATGACACCGTGCTGGTAAATAGATTCCTTCACTTTGATACCTTCGCAAAACTTACAGGATCTTGTTTGGATGAATTATTGCAATTGAATCCGTCTGTGCGGCACAATGCTATTCCGGAAAACGGTAAATTTTTTGTCTTAAAGGTTCCTAAAAGTGCAAAACTGGAATTAGAAAAAAATCGCTTCACCATTCTTGATTCCGCTTCCCGGGTTGGCCGCAAGGAGGTGGAGATCCTCGCAAAGACCACGACGGGAAATACCACCAGTCGTGAACTCGTTGTATACCGTGTGAAAAACGGTGACGTGCTGGGCTCTATTGCCATGCGGCATCGCGTACGCATTGATGACCTGCGCCGATGGAACAGCCTGCGCGGAAACATGATTCGATCCGGCCAACGATTGAACATCTGGGTGATGCCTTCGCAAAAATTGACAAAGGGGCCCACACGTCAGCAGTCAGCAGGTGCCGCCAGTCAAGGCACCGAGTAGGTACACTCTTTATTCCGACACAGTTAAAAGCCAATTCGTGATATTTATTGAATCAATTGTCGTGAATATGTGTTTTACACATGCTTTTATTAACTTGCATCGTGATTCAGGAAATTATCATCGGTCTTATTTTTTTAGCAGCCATAGGTTATGTAGGCAGGCTTTTATATAGGAGCTTCCAGGCCAAAAACGCCTGCTCTTCCGGCTGCGGAAAATGTGCTGCTACAGACCTTGAAAAGATTGATAAAGCAAACCTTTTAACACAGTAATACATTTTTTTTTGTTTTTTAGGGCAATTTTATACAATTTGCATTATACATAATGTATAATGCTTAATGTGTAATGAAAAGACCCCTAAATCCCTTCTTAATTTCTGGTTACCAGGGTTCAGTCTATTTTTGTGATCGGGAAGAGGAAACCAAATCTATCCTAAGCGCCATTGAGAATGGGCGCAATCTGACCCTTATGTCTTTGAGGCGGATGGGAAAAACAGGTCTAATAAAACACGCTTTCCAACAAATAAAAACAAAAAAAATTAACCTCATCTATATAGACCTGCTCCACTCAACAGATTTAGCCTCCATGGTAAAGGAATTTGCTAAGGCCACCATTAATCAATTGAGTATGGGTGTGATGAAAACTTCCCTTCAAAAAATAGCAAGTCTGTTTAGCAGCATCCACCCAACCTTTACGATCGATCCATTAAGTGGAGCGCCTTCTGTAGACTTTGATATTCATAAAGCAAAGCAAGGACTAAAAACATTAGAAGATATATTCACTCTCCTTGAAAACCATGCAGTCCATAGTATTGTTGCTTTTGATGAATTTCAAATGATTACTTCGTATCCAGAAAAAAATATTGAAGCCATTCTTCGGGGCCATATTCAGCATTTAAACAATGTTAATTTCATTTACTCAGGCAGTCAGAAGCATATCTTAAGCGGTATGTTTGGGGATGCCAAGCGGCCATTTTATCAAAGCGCGCAATTTTTAGGTCTTGAACCAATTCATACAAAAGAATATTCGGCATTCATCAATAATCATTTTAAGAACGCCGGGATTGAAATAGCTAAAAAAGATGTGGAATTCATCCTTGACTGGACTTATCATCATACATTTTATGTTCAATACTTTTGCAATCATCTTTTTGATTTAAAGATGAACGACCCCATGGCTACAATTTTTCACGCCGTCGATAAAATATTTCAAGAAAATGAATCCGTATTTACCAATTACCGATCTTTACTTACGTCCCAGCAATTAAACCTTCTGACCTCCATTGCAAAGGAGGGTTGGGTAGTTCAACCTACTTCAAAATATTTTCTATCGAAATACCGGTTAACATCCAGTACAGTACAACGGTCACTGCCGGCATTAATAAAAAAAGAATTTCTAACACAAGAGAAAAACGGTTATCGGGTGTATGATGTATTCCTTGGACGATGGCTTGCAGAAAAATTCTAAGCCCACACCTTAGTTCCCTCCGTACAGTTTTTACAGATTTCGATTTCACTTCGTGACCTCAATAGCGTGGCCCGAAACGCCTGATACTTCTCTCCCATCCAGATTTCCTTAAAAGTTTTTTGATGGAGGTCGCCTAACACAAAGTGCGCATCCTTATCAAAACAGCAGGGCACCACTTTTCCATCCCAGGTGACGACACAACTGTTCCACATCTTCCAACAATGGTTCAGCAATTGATTTTTTATGGAATAGTTCCCGTCCTGATTCTTTTTATAACGCGCATATTGATCTTGTAAGGGTATTAAGTCAGAGCCCTTTTCATAATCATAGATCTGAGCCGTCTTCAGCGCCACACGGTCAACACCCAATTGTTTCGCCAGCGCATACACTTCCGGTACCTGGTGTTCATTCGGACGTACCACCAGAAATTGAAAAACCACATGGGGCGTTTTGGATTTCAATTCCTTTCGCCATCTTAAAATATTCTGCGTCCCCTGAATTACTTTTTCAAGATTCCCGCCGATGCGATAGGATTCATAAGTCTCTTGTGAAGTGCCATCAATTGAAATGATGAGGCGATCAAGGCCTGATGCAACGGTCTCCCTCGCATTTTCATCGTCCAAAAAATGTGCATTGGTTGAGGTAGCCGTGTAAATATTTTGCCGGGAAGCATATTGAACCATCTCCAAAAACCCTGGATTCAGGTAGGGTTCCCCCTGAAAATAAAATGTGAGATAAGCAAGCGTTGGAGCCAACTGGTCAATAACACCTTTGAACATTTCCTCTTTAAGCATTCCCGTAGGTCTTGAGAATGCTCTTAAACCACTGGGACACTCGGGGCAACGGAGATTGCAAGAAGTCGTCGGCTCAATTGAAATGCTGATCGGCATGCCACGATGTGTTGGCTTCCCGGACCATCGCGAACCCCAATAGCTTGACCAAACCTGGCCTGCATTCCAGATACGCCTTGGCGTTAATGCAGAAAGGATATTGATATGATCCTGAATTGTGCTTGCCATTGATTCAAAAGTAGTCGTTTGTCTTTATCTTTCGTTATTAATTCCCGCATGAAAAAGTTATTAACACTGGTATCTGTATTAACGTGTCTGACGGCCAATAGCCAGCCCGTTCATTTGTCACCAGACGCCGAAATCTCCATCATCACCTGTGGCCCCTGGCAAGGTGAAGTCTATTCTGCTTTCGGTCACAACGCCATCCGGGTGTATGATTCAGCCTACCGGCTTAACGACGTTTACAATTACGGTGTTTTCGATTTCAACCAGCCCAATTTTTATTTGAATTATACCCGGGGCCTTTTGCTCTTTAAACTTGGCGTTTACTCCTATCCGGATTTTCGTGATTTCTATACCTATTACAACCGATCGGTAACCGAACAGGTTCTTGAACTTACCCAAACACAAAAGCAAGCTGTCTACAATTATCTTGAGTGGAATGCCCTTCCGGAAAACGAATCCTATCGTTACGATTATTTTTACAACAACTGCGCTTCACAAGTGCGTGATGTATTTGTAAAAGTCCTGAAGGACTCCATCCAGTTTGATGGCACCTTCGTCAAGACCGACTATACCATCCGGCAGCTCACGGATATATATTTGAAGAAACAACCGTGGGGGGACCTTGGCATCGACATCTGTTTGGGCCTGCCCATGGATAAAAAAGCATCTCCCTACGAATACATGTTTTTGCCCGACTACATTGAATATTCATTTGATCATGTCACCATCAGGAAAGATGGAGCCATGGTGCCAATCGTCAAGGAGAAACGTCAGGTCTATACCTCTCTGCCTGAAAAAATATCCACCAGCTTATTTCATCCATGGGTCGTATTCGGGATTTTCTTTGCCATCACCCTGGGCCTGAGTCTGTACGATCTGAGAAGAAAAAAACTCTCAAAATGGTTTGATATGCTTTTGTTTGGCGCGGTGGGATTGGTGGGCTTACTCCTGCTGCTGCTATGGACTGCCACAGATCATGCGGCGGCGGCAAAAAACTTTAACCTCCTTTGGGCTTTGCCAACACATCTTTTTGTCTTTGTAATCTACCGGGAAAAATCCAGTCAATTTCTAAAAAAATATTTCTTGAGAGTTGCCGTGCTGATGTTAGTGCTGCTGGCAGGCTGGTTTATTATGCCTCAAGAGCTGAACATTTTCCTTTTGCCCTTTGTGGGCACTTTGCTATGTCGTGCTTTTGTTATTTCCCGGCTATTGTAGCCATCAAAAAGAGGTTTGTTTTTGAACACTTCATCCCTTCTCTTTACTGAAATTTTAGCGTCATGTCGGAAAAAAGAAAATTCGGTTTTGAAACGCGCATGCTTCATGCCGGCCACATTCCAGATTCCTATTCAGGGGCGCGGGCTGTACCCATTTACCAGACCGCAGGTTATGTTTTTGACAGTCCCGAATATGCCGCTGCCCTTTTCGAATTAAAACAATACGGCAACATCTATTCACGTATCAGCAATCCTACCACCGCGGTATTTGAAGAACGCATCGCGTCACTGGAAGGTGGAACCGGTGCGTTGGCTACCGCCAGCGGACAAGCAGCACAATTGGTAACAATGATGACTTTACTGCAACCCGGTGATGAAATGGTGGCTTCTTCCCATCTGTACGGCGGTACCTATACACAATTTGAGCACACCTTTAAGAAACTTTCCATCAAAGTAAATTTTGTTGACCCTTCTGATATAAAGAACTGGGACAAGGTCATTACACCAAAAACAAAAGTGTTGTACGGCGAAACCATTGGCAACCCACAAGGGAGTGTATTTGACTTTGAAGGCGTATCTGCATTGGCAAAAGCCAACTCAATTCCCCTGGTGATCGACAATACGCTGGCCTCCCCTTACTTATGCCGACCGCTCGAATGGGGCGCAGATATTGTTCTTCATTCCGCAACTAAATTTATTAACGGTCATGGTACCTCCATTGCCGGGGTGATCATCGATTCGGGGAAATTTGATTTCAGCAATTATCCCTCCATCTCATCGCCTTCCATTCCTTACCATAACCTGAACTTCTTTGAGACTTTTGGTCATTATGGATTTCTGATGAAGGCCCGCTGTGAAACCCTGCGCGATACCGGTGCCACCATCGGTCCCATGGACTCCTTTCTTTTAATACAAGGGTTGGAAACCCTGTCGGTTCGCATGGATCGGCATGTGCAAAATGCATTGGCGGTGGCGCAATTTCTGAAAAGCCATCCGATGGTGGAGTGGGTCAACTTTGCCGGCCTGCCAAGTCATGTAAACTATGAACGGGCTAAAAAATATCTGCCGAAAGGTGCAGGATCAGTATTCGCCTTCGGACTGAAATCGATCAATAACAACGCCCGGGAAACCGGCAAACGGTTCCTGGAAGAATTACAATTGTTCTCCCATGTGGCCAACCTGGGGGATTGCAAGAGCCTGGTGATTCACCCTGCCTCCACTACTCACCAGCAACTTTCCGATGAAGAATTAAAACGGGCCAACATAAAGCCCGAACTGATACGACTTTCGATAGGATTAGAAACAATTGATGACTTAATATGGGACTTGGAACAAGCCTTTCATGCGATATCTCGATGAACACGCGCCTGA
>JAYWDP010000372.1:0-4076 GCA_043779775.1 Cyclobacteriaceae bacterium | reverse complement strand
TGACCACCCGCCCCTCCTGATCAAATTCCCCCAGCCCGATGTCATAGGTGACATTGACCGGCTCGGTCTTTGAAATTATCGCCGTGCCGGAGTACCCTTTGCGTGCTTTGGAGGAGTTGACAAAAACATGATGGCTCTTAAAGACATCCAAGGTCTCCATAGATTCATCTTCTGCAGCCTTTGTTTCCTGGAGGCAAATCACGTCGGGCGTCATTGCTTTCACGCTGTCCAAAAAACCTTTTTTCATTATGGCACGAATGCCGTTGACATTCCAGGAGACGAGGTGGAGGACTGACATGAGTAAGGTTTAAGTTTCAAATCTAATCGAGATGACGACAAAGACCAATGGCTGAGTGATT
Organism: Cyclobacteriaceae bacterium; assembly: GCA_043779775.1. GTDB lineage: Bacteria > Bacteroidota > Bacteroidia > Cytophagales > Cyclobacteriaceae > ELB16-189. The sequence goes on along the minus strand of JAYWDP010000372.1, from coordinate 3,717 downwards.
CTGGTTATTGGATTCTAGATGCTGGTTGGGCGCAACAAGGACCCAGAACCCAGTAACCAGAATCTGCATATATTAGCCAGAATCGATTTTGTGGCATTCAAAATTGATACCTCACAAATGCCTCGATCGCCTCATATTCTGCCAAGCCCAATTGATTATATGCTACAGCTGTGGCATGATTACGGTCTTCAGCACGTACCCAAAACTCGCGTTGGTCATTCCCAGGGAACAAGGCGCTGTCTTTCTGCGATTGGTGTTTGAATACGGCTTTGCGCTTGCGCAGCAGTTCGTCAGGGCTGAGTGGAACGGCCATTTCAATCTGATCGATGTCCCACTCCTGCCAGGCTCCACGATAAAGCCATACATAACAATCTTTCAACCAGAGTTTTTTCTTCAATCTTCTGACGGCCTCAAAAATAGCAGCCAGGCAAACCCGGTGAGTACCATGAGGGTCGGATAAATCACCCGCCGCATAAATTTGGTGCGGTTTCACTTTTTCAAGCAAGTCGATGATTACTTGAATATCTTTCTCACCAAGGGGCTTTTTCTTGACTTTACCTGTCTCGTAAAAGGGCATATCCAGAAAGTGCGCATTAGTGTCTGGGATACCTGTGTACCGACAGCCTGCTTTCGCCTCACCCCGCCGGATCAATCCTTTTATGGTCATGACTTCCTCTGAATCCACATCACCCGGCTTCTTGTCACGAATTGAAGTAAGAATTTTTTTGTAAAATTTCTGGCCATCGGATTTATTCAATCCAAATGCCTCATTGAAATCGCGCACAAAATCCGCAAAGCGAACCGCGTCATCATCAAACACAGCGATGTTCCCTGAAGTCTGATAGGCTACATGTACTTGATGTCCCTGGTCCACCAAGCGAATAAAAGTGCCGCCCATTGAAATCACATCATCATCCGGATGTGGACTGAAAATCACCGCTCTTTTGGGAAATGGCTTTGCCCTTTCCGGCCGGTTGCTGTCATCTGACTTGGGCTTTCCGCCCGGCCAGCCTGTAATAGTGTGCTGCAACTGATTGAATACTTTAATGTTTACTTTATAGGCTGAGCCATACTCCGTGACTATGTCACCCATGCCATGTTCCATGTAGTCATGATTGGTAAGTTTCAGAATTGGCTTCTTTATTGTCTGACATAACCATACCACTGCTTTCCGGATAAGTTTATCATCCCAATCACAACTCCGGAGAAGCCAGGGCCTCTTAATCTTCGTAAGGTAAGATGAAGCGGCACCGTCCAGGACCACCAGCGGATTCGGATGCTTTTGAAGATAGGTAGATGGAACCTGATCGGTAATGGGGCCCTCTACGGCGCGTTGCACAATGGGTGCCTTCCCTTCACCCCAGGCCATCATGATAGCACGCTTGGCTTTGAGGATGGTCCCGACGCCCATCGTTATTGCTTTACTCGGCACATTCTCTTCTCCAAAAAAATCACTGGCTGCATCCATGCGCGTTACCTGGTCCAGTGTAATCATGCGTGTAACGGACCGTTCTGAAGAACCCGGTTCATTAAAACCAATATGGCCCGTGCGGCCAATGCCTAAGATCTGGATGTCGATCCCGCCAAGGCCTTCAATCTTTTTCTCATAGGCTTTGCAAAATGCAGCAACCTTATCCTGCGACAAGGTGCCGTCAGGTATGTTAATATTCTTTTCGGGAATGTCGATATGATCGAACAAATGTTCCCGCATAAAACGAACATAGCTCTGCAGCGAATCAGCCCGCATGGGATAGTATTCATCCAGGTTAAAAGTGACAACGTTCTTAAAGCTGAGACCTTGTTTATGCATTTCTACCAATTCTTCATAGACACGCGTTGGCGTTGAGCCGGTGGCAAGCCCCAGGATGCACTTCTTATTTTCACGTTGTCTTTCTTTGATAAGGGAAGCTATTTCCTTAGCGACAAATACGGAAGCCGTCTCGGAGTTCTCAAAAATACTGACCGGCATTTTTTCCGGATTGTCAGATATAGTCATACAATTAAAATTTATTTATGAAGGGAATGATATCTTGCCCATGGTTACCGATGGTATTTTCGTGCGCCTGCCAAAATCAATCTTTTCTCCTGATACAGTCTCGTTGGCCAATAAGGCAAACAAAATAGCTTCTTTGGCATCGCCGGGCACACCCAGCGCATCGGTTGACTTCAACGATTTCAAGCTTAACAATTCTTTCAACCACTGGACCATTAAAGGATTATGAGCTCCACCTCCGCTAAGGTAGACGACAAATTTTTTATTGGCCGTTACACTTTTTATTGTATCGGCTATCGTTTCCGCACTCAACCGGGTCAGCGTTGCCAGCAAGTCTTCTACGGTTATCGATTCCGAATCTGATTGCTTCTGCGCATTACGAATATACTCCATATTAAAAAGTTCAGGTCCAATAGTTTTAGGAAGAGGCCTGAAAAAAAACGAATGTGACTTAAGCACTTTCAGTAAGCCAGGGTGAAATATTCCACGTCTCGCCCTGACAGCATCTCTGTCGAAATACTCACCTTTGAAGTTAATTGTTACCGTTTGATCGATCAGTGTGTTGCCAGGTCCGGTGTCAGTTACCAATATATGATTTGTTTTTTTTCCCGCTGGCAGGTAGGTAAAGTTGGCTATGCCTCCTATGTTTAGCAGTATGCGGGTCTCGATCCTATCCGATAGCAACAGGTAATCTCCGTAAACCGCAAGCGGTGCACCCTCGCCGCCCGCTGCAATATGCTTTTGACGAAAGTCACTTAAGGTAAGGATGCCTGTTGTCACCGCCAGGTGATCTCCATCGCCAGCCTGAAAAGTTGAATTAACCGGATCCTCCGGATGCAGAAAAGCCGGTGAATGCATAACCGTTTGACCGTGAGAAGCAATGAGGTCTATGCTACCTGGTTTTATCTTCCATTTCTTTAAGCACTGCAGCACCATCTTGCCATGAAGAATGCCAATCCACGGATGAAGGCCCGATAGCTTTACGAAGTCAATATTTTTTTTAGCAAAAACATCAGCAATCCTTCTTCTGATCTCAGAGGTGTAAGTGATAGTTTCAAAATTCAGGAGTGACATGCGCGTTTTCAATCCGTGGCCGCTGACCTTACAAAGTGCAATATCAAGTCCATCCATCGAAGTCCCTGACATGAGCCCGATAATATTCCGGCTTCCTTTTGTGGCAATACGATTTAATCTTACAAGATTACTATTCATGACATTGCTAAAATCATTGAAATAAAGCAATTTATCACAAAATCAAATAAAATATTTTAAGATCCTATCTGGTCAGCCCGGTAACTGTTCTATTTAATTTCGCTATAACTTTAACCCATGGACTTCCGAACTGAACTTTCACTGAAACCCGCTCCGTGGAAAATTAATATAAATGACCCCATACTTACCCTCGGCTCCTGCTTTGCTCAGTCTATGGGTATGAAATTTCTACAAAATAAATTTCAGGCTACCGTTAACCCCTTTGGCACCACCTATCACCCGGTTTCAATTCACAAGCTTTTAAATTACGTGGTATTTCAGGAGACTCCCTCACAGCACACTTACCTTGAAAACGAAGGGGTCTTTTACAATTACGATTTCCATTCTAAAATATCAGCACCGACGCTACAAAGTGTTCAAAAGCAAATCAATGAATCGATCGGATCCCTACATTATATAATAAAGAATTGCAAGATCCTGATGCTGACGTATGGCACTTCGTGGATCTATGA
>JAYWDP010000371.1:0-11314 GCA_043779775.1 Cyclobacteriaceae bacterium | reverse complement strand
GCCTTGAAGTAGTCCGTATCACCCCCTGAGGGCTGACTTCATAAAGCCAGGCGAGGAGCATCCCAAAAGGAAAAATGCTGATGAGTACCCACGTGAGTATATTGGGAATCTGTTCGCGCAATTCAAAAATGTCAGTCAGGACTGTGGCCACCTGCCTGGCGGCGAGCGCCGCAATGATGTAAGCAAAGCCCGCCCTTAAAACATTTCTGCGTATCAGCTCCGACCAAAACCATTTTACGCCATGGACTTGAATTTGAGATGGTGTCGCGGACAGGACTTCAGCTCTGGGAGCTGCCGGTGTCGTGTGACACATGGCACCAATAATTTCTTCGATCGCATTCGCTGTCTTATTGATCTGGTCGCGGTACAAGGTCCGGTTTGCATTGTCATTCCTACCATCCTCCGATGTCAGTGGCCTATTGACACCTTGTGATTTGAATATGAAGGTGATGGAGCGGAGCGCTCCTCCAGTCTCTTTTTCAAAAAGCTCCTGGTCTTCAGGATTCAAATCATGGATTTGGAGGGGAAGGATCCTGCTGGCAACATTTTTGTTCGCCAGTCGGATGTCAAGACCGAACGCGTCAGCTTTTGCAAGATCCCGAAAAGGGAGGAACTCATTTTGCCAGGCGAAGCTGGAGGGATCACAATAGGTGCGGGAGAGGATGGGGATCAGAACAAGACATTTCAATTTCCCTTCCAGGCTCTTGTCTACCTGATGGGTTTCAAGCAAGCCGTCGTGCGGATTCTCATCGAAGTAAATGGACACATCCTCCTTGAATGTAGCTTCAAGTTCTTTCTTAAGATTCGCCACAAATTCCGTGACCCAGCCATCGTACTTGTTGTCCTTTTGACGATAACTGACAAAGATGTCGTACTCATAGCCGGACAAGAGGGACGCCATACCCAAATATAACTCTTTTGATCGCTTTATGGGCAGGAAGTAGGAAATGCAAAATGCATTTAACCAAATAGACACATAGGAAACAAGGGGAAATAGTTATTCGTTGTTGGTTGTTCGATCGCTGCGAACAACCGACAACGATTTCAAAGGCTTCTCGAAGCTCGCAGTTGAAGCCCACAGGATCGCATGATAGATTCTATTTATCCGCTGGCTTAATGACAATGTTTCCTGTATTCCCTTCCTCGCAAGGGTATTCAAAATCGACTTTTGCAGCTTTGGGATTGTTGATAGTCTTAAAGAACGCCTCGACATAATTGAGGGTATTTTTTATGTAAGATTTCTCCAGGTATGGACAGTTTGTGTAAAGGGCAATGATATCGGGGTTTATCCGTTTAAACTGTTCAAAGATTTCGTTGAATGAATTCATATCATTCATGCAGAATCCCCGGTACCGGCGCTTGTAGATGTTGTCCAACAGCAATTCTTCCCGCGGTTTGGCATAGGGAGCTCCCACGATGCCGGCATGGTCAAAGTCATAAGGTACGGGTGATGGAAGACCAACCAGCAGGGCCAGAAGGCGTACATTTTGCTGATACTGCACTGACCAATCGGTATTGCCGATAAAATATTCAAAAACTGCCATCCGCATGAAGTCGTCACGCTTGGTTAGTTCGGGTCTTACCAGTTTGCCCTGCAGAACAGTGGTTCCATTCCTTTTCGCGACCTGGTCTTCCTCTTCAATAAATATTCCGTAAAACGGTTCGTATTTCTTGCCTTTTTCTGCATCATCAAGCAAAACCTTTACCAGTCTGACCTTGAAACTTTTCGGTGTGAAAAGATTATAAAGTTTATAGACCAGGTATTCACGCACAACATACCGCTCGTGGCGGCAGGCAGTTACCAATTTCATTTTATCCTGGAATTCGAAAATAGAATTTTTTGAATCTCCTTTTGAGAAATTGATGAGGAGAGGAGGCAAGTTGCAGTTTCCCCGGTCTTTCCTGAAATGGCCCCTTACTTTGACATTGGCAGGGACATTTACGAGGGAACTGTCTTTTGCTTTGTAGGAGATCGTGATACTATGATACTGCGGATCGCTGCCACGGTCCTTTAGCAATTCTGCGATGCTTCCGCGGATGGTTATCCGCAACAGGTCATCCTCCTCAAATAGTCCAACGGGGGGATTTTGGATAAGGTCTTCATCTATCACTACCGGGCTACTGGCGGAAATAATCATTACTGAAATCAGTATGCATGCAAATGACTTTCCCATACATAAAGATATAAAGGAAGTTGTACTGATTTTACATTTTAGGTTGCGGAATTCCCTTATGAAGAGACCCAACATCCTTTGATCTTTCGGAGGAATGACATTCAGCCATCAGCCCGGTTACTGACCCCGGTAATGTAGGTTCGGACTTTTCAATTACAGCCACGATTGCAGTCCACCCATGACGCTGATAGTTTGGTAATTGCTAAAAACATATGACAAAAATCATGTGAGAGAGAATCAATCCTCATAATAGCGATTATTTATATCAGGTACCTTTAATCATCGATATCACGGATCTCTAATCAATACTTTCAGATGAAAGAAAATTCTTGGATGAACAAGTTTGTATTTGCTATTGCCTTATTGGCATCTCTTGCAAGCGGTGTTCATGAGGTCCTTGGGCAAAAGGGAAATAAATGGGTTGCCCCGGAATCTGTAAATGAAATGAAGAACCCTTTTAATGATGATCCGGGGGGGGTGGCTGAGGCAAAAAAGATATTCACATCCATGTGCGTCATATGTCATGGAGATGCTGGCAAAGGAAACGGTGCTGCCAGCGTGGCGATTATGCCTCACCCTGCCAATTTCCTTTCCATTGAAATTGAAAATGAAAGTGATGGTGCCATTTTCTGGAAACTTACTTACGGCAATCCGCCTATGGCATCCTATAAGACCTTACTAACTGATGAACAGCGATGGAAATTGGTTAGATACATTCGTAAACTAGAAGAAAAAGATAAATCTTATGAAAAGAAAAAGTAAATTTCTTAGACCAATGGTTTGTATCCTTATCAGTTTTGGGATGGGAACCGGTGTTGAAGCGCAGAACTTTTTTCAGGGGCAGACGAAGCTGACGATCGTTGGAAATGCCCAGGTGGATTACATTAGTGATAGTTCCCAGTCTCAATTCAGGAACCTGGCCTTCAAGCCGATTTTCCTGCTGAGCCTGTCAGATAAGCTCTTTATGGAGTCGGAACTTGAAGTCTCCACCAATGGAGGCAGCGTGGAAGTATTACTGGAGTATGCGAATATGGTCTATTTAGTGAATCGCTACCTGACCATTCATGCAGGAAGGTTTTTACCTAAATTCGGTGCGTATCGTGGGCGTTTCGGAGAAGCTTATCTCCAACGATTTGCAAATTCTCCCGTTGGCTTCGGTGATGGCGGGATCGGTGCGATGACCGAAACAGGAGCGGGATTACAAGGTGGTGCACAAGTAGGAGATTCTAAAATCAACTATGATTTTTATTTCACCAATGGTCCACAATTGCTGACAGGCTCTCCTTCAGAAGCCGGTCGGTTTGAATATGAGGCCTTTCTTGGCAATAATAAAGGTAAGTCTGTAGGGGGCCGTTTTGGTTATCTTCCCTTCTCAAATTCGAGTCTGGAAATCGGTTATTCTTTTCAATATAAAGCCAGTACCGGTGACCGATTGACAAGCTTCGAGAAGACCTCTTTTAACGCGCAGGCTTTCGATTTAAATTATTATAAAACGGTGCCTGCTCTTAAAAGTCAGATCAGGATAATTGGTGAATACAAAATGTTGGATGTTGGTAAACAGTCTTACGATGACGGTGCAGGTTCAACTTTCACCTTTGATAATAAAAGTACGGCATACTACATCCAGGGATCGATACGTCCTGCAGAGGTATCCAGCGAATTCTTTCGATATTTGGAATTGGCCGTTCGGTATTCTGAATTTAACACACCTGAGGGTGCCCAATGGTACGCAGATGGTCAGCATGTGAGGACTCAGACGGCCGTAGGATTAAATTACTGGTATCGCTGGAACGGGGTATTCAAGCTTAGCTACCAGGTACAGAATGGGGTTGAAGGAGTATATGCTCAATTAGTTTACGGTTTCTAGAATCATTAACACTTAACCATCATGAAAAAAATTAATATTATAGCAGCCGTCTACATTTCTTGCCTATTGATTGCCATGTTTATAAACGGTTGTAAACCCTCACAAGCGATTTCAGATAAAATGGGTGCCACCTTGTGGGGTGAAAATTGCCAACGTTGCCATAACCTTCCGCCTCCGACCATGTATAATGATGATCAGTGGAAGGCCATCATAACACATATGCAAGTGCGGGCCAATATCACCAAGGAGGAAGCAACAAAAATTATAGATTTTCTTCAGGCCGGCAACTGATTTTTACTCTGCGTGCATACAGGTTATAGAATAGGATTTTTGCACTGATTACCATCCGCAAACGAACAACTATTTCATGGTTTAAAATCATAAATAACAACCCTATTTTTCTCAATCGTATAAAGCGTATTATCTGTAACCAGGGCCATTTTACAGGGCTGTGGCAATTTCAGTTTTCTTATTTCGTCTGTATACAAATCAATCAGAATCAACTCATCACCCTTCACATAATAAATTTCTTCGCCAAGGAAGTTGAAAAAGTCAATTCCTTTCTCACCAAGGGTACGGATGAATTTCCCCAGGCTGCTGATGAGATGTACACCGGCATTTTTATCTAAAAGGAAAAGGTAATTCTGATATTCACGCAGGTATTGGTAGTCTTCAATATTTTTTTTAGGAAGGTGCTTGAGGGATGCTTCATAAGAAATAGTGGTGGAGCGCAATTTTGTTTTCTTGATACTGAAATCACTGGAATCAAAAATCCAAAGTTCGCGCAAAGAGGGACAAACCAACCATGGACTGATCGCAAAAGCAGGGTCAACGACTTTTTCAGAAAGCAAACTCATGTCCGCTGACAGATTGCCAAACTTATTTCCTTTCCGGATGTAATAAAATGATTGTACACCGTCACCGGGATCAATCAGTGTAGGGACGCTTGGAAATAAATACTTCCCGATCAGCATGCCTTCGTTATTGAATTTCTGCACTTCCCCCGACGGGAATAGAAGGAATAAGTCACCCGGACGATCCACCCCCGCCCAAAGAATCTCTTCACCTGTTTCTACGATGATTTTTTTGTTTTGCGCGAAGAGAAACGAGGTGGCCAGGAAACTAAACCAGATAATTAGGTTTAGCTTTTTCATGATGAAAATGATTTAAGTTCAAATCCACTGCCATCATAGACGCCGTAAGTCGGTTGATGTACCCACTCACCGATGTTGATATAATGACTGGCTTCACCCACTTTCAAATTGAGCGGAAGATGGCGGTGGCCAAAAATATAATAATCATAATGTGCTTTTTGTTCCTGTTCCTTGCACCAGGCAAACAAATACTCATTTTCTTCGCCATTGAATTTTTCTTCGTGCTTTATATTGCTGATCCGGCTTTGCCTGCTCCAATAGTGTGCAATGCTCATGCCGAGATTCGGATGAAGTCGTGCAAACAGCCATTGACAGATTTTACTGTTGAAAAACGCTTTCAGGAATTTATAGGTGAATTCCCCTGATCCAAGACCGTCGCCATGACCTACGAAGAGTTTCTGCTTGCTAATGTTTAAAATTATTGGCTCCCGGTAAACGGGTATGCCAAGTTCTTGCGGGAAGTAGTCAAACATCCACATGTCGTGGTTGCCGGTAAAGAAATAGATGGGAATGCCGGTATCCCGCAGTTCAGCAAGTTTACCTTGAAGGCGAATGAAACCCTTGGGAATCGTATGGCGGTACTCGAACCAGAAATCAAAAATATCTCCGAGCAAATAGATCGAATGCGCATCGTGTCTGACAGCTTCCAGCCAGGCAACGACCTTGTGTTCCCGGATCAAGCTGGTATCATGATTGGGTGCACCCAGGTGGAAATCCGAGGCGAAATAGATTTTTTTGTTGGAGGGAAGATTAATTGTTTCTTCAGTCATGTTAACAAACGGCAGAGAAAGCGGGGCAATTTACATAGAATTTGAACTGTAACGAGCGTAAAGTAGTTTTTAAGAGAAGTTTCTAATGCAATTTGACCGCGGAGGACGCGGAGAAACGCAGAGGAATACTTTACGTGACTGTGCTGTCCTTCGGCACCTCAGCGTCTCCAGAGTTAAAGTCTATTTGCAATTCGCTTTATCGCATTTTTAAGCAAAAGAACATTGAAGTTGATTAAAAGACCCAACTTGCATTTTGAGATTTTTAAATAAGTCAATGTCTGGGCTAAATGAATATCATGAAATTCTTCAACGGATTTGACTTCTATGATTACTTTTTCTTCTACCATTAAATCAATTCGATATCGCAATCAAGTTTTACATTTTTATAGATAAGGGGAGGGGCTTTTGTTTTTCCGCCTTAAATCCAGATTGGATTAATTCGAAATATAGGCATTCCTCGTAAGAAGACTCTAAAAGTTCAGGTCCCAATTCCTTATGTACGTTGATTGCGCATCCAATAATTTTTTCAGAGATCCAATTCTCATGCATAAATTCTCTGCGGTCCTCCGCGGTTAAAAATATACCGTGAATATTAATAAAAAATCAGGCCCCTTTGCAAGAACCTGATTCTGTTTTTCTGATTAAATTTTATTCTGCCTTGGTTTCGCTGGGTATTCCAGAGGGCTCTGTGAGCGGCTCTTTTAAGTCCGGCCCTGTCGGCAACACATCATCTGCTTTTTTTGCTGGTGTTTGCCCATTGGTAAACTTCTCATACGTCGTCTGGGTGTTGAAGGGACGTTTGCCGATCAGCCTCTCCAAATCAGATTGGAATAAGATCTCTTTTTCCAGCAACTCTTTCGCGATCACCTCCAGTTTGTCGCGGTGATCATTCAAAAGTTTTTTAGTACGCTGATAACAAAAATCGATCAACGACTTTACTTCCTTATCGATTTTCTCCGCCGTGGCATCAGAATATGGTTTTTGAAAATTGTATTCCGATTGCTTGCTGTCGTAGAATGAAAGATTGCCAATCTCTTTATTCATACCGTAAACGGTTACGATACTGTAGGCCATCTTCGTGATGCGCTCCAGGTCGCTCAGGGCGCCGGTTGAAATTTTGTTGAAGACAATATCTTCGGCCACCCTTCCGCCAAATGACATGCACATTTCGTCAATGAGCTGATCGGTTTGATAGAGGAATTGTTCCTTGGGGAGGTACTGTGCATACCCAAGGGCAGCAATTCCACGGGGAACGATACTTACTTTTACCAAAGGATCAGCATGCTCCAGATACCAGCCCGCTACGGCGTGACCTGATTCGTGGTAAGCAACGATTTTCTTCTCTTCGGGAGAGATCAGTTTATTTTTCTTTTCAAGACCTCCGATGGAGCGGTCAATGGCGTCGTGAAAATCCTGCATCTCTACTTCTTTCTTTTCTTTACGTGCTGCGATGAGTGCCGCCTCATTACAAACGTTAGCAATTTCTGCCCCGGCAAAACCAGGTGTCTGAGCGGCGAGCTTCTTTGTGTCAACTTCTTTTGAAATCTTGATGGGTTTCAAATGGACTTTGAATATTGCCTCACGGCCAATGATATCGGGTTTATCGATGCTGATCTGCCGGTCGAAGCGGCCAGGACGAAGTAGTGCAGAGTCCAGCACGTCTGGACGGTTGGTCGCGGCAAGAATGATGACACCACTGTCGGTGGCAAAGCCATCCATCTCCACCAACAAGGAATTTAAAGTATTTTCTCTTTCGTCATTGGCACCTGGTACCTGGCCTCTGCCACGCGTACGTCCGACGGCATCGATTTCATCTATAAAGATGATACAAGGCGCTTTCTCTTTAGCCTGCTTGAACAAGTCGCGAACACGGGCAGCGCCCACGCCCACGAACATTTCAACAAAGTCAGAACCCGAGAGGGAGAAAAACGGAACGCCTGCTTCTCCGGCAACAGCCTTTGCCAACAACGTTTTTCCTGTTCCGGGAGGACCTACGAGTAATGCTCCTTTTGGAATCTTGCCACCCAGTTTCGTGAACTTCCCCGGATTTTTCAGGAACTCCACAATCTCCATAATTTCTTCTTTCGCCTCATCCAGTCCGGCGGCATCTTCAAAAGTAATTTTGACTTTGCTTTCGGCATCAAAAAGAGCGGCCTTTGATTTGCCAATATTGAAAATCTGGCCCCCGGGACCTCCACCGCCCGTCATCCTTCGCATCAGCATCCAGAATCCGAATAACAGCAGGAATAAAAATCCCCAGTTAATCAGTACGCCCGTCAGGTCATTTCTTTCCTCAACGCGCAAGTCTATTTGCTGTTCGCGCGGAATATTTTTGTTGAGCTGCTCATATTTGTCCAGAAATTTGTCAATCGACCCGAACTTCAACTTGTAATGCGGGCCGTTGGCATTAAGCCCAAAGGGGCTGTTCTTCTCCAGCTCCTGTTTGTATTTCGCATTTTGAAGAGCTTCCGGCTTGAGGGTGATCTCAACTTGTTCCTCATTTTTTACCAGTACCAGCTTTTTGATGTCACGGCTTTGCACCATGTCTTCAAACTTGTTGGATTGTATTTCGGTCAGCTCTCCACTTTTATTAAAATAGCTCACCGCCACCACCACTCCCACCAAAGCCAGGATAATCCAAATCTGGTAATTGGGACGGGGTCCGCGGGGGGGAATTAACTTATTGTCTCTTTTGTCTTTGTCGGCCATTCTCTTGTTACAGCTTAAATATTCACAAATTCATTAACGTTCAGACTTCTAATTGGTTCCTAGTCTTCCATTTCAGTGATGTCGGCATCTCCCCAGAGCTTTTCGAGGGAATAGAAACTCCGTCGGTCTTTTTTGAAGATATGCGCCACCACGCTCGTATAGTCGAGTAACATCCATTCTTTATTGTTTTTCCCTTCCGTATGCCAGGGGTTTTCTTTCAATCCCTCGTAGACTTCATTATCAATGGAGTCGGCAATAGCATCCAATTGCTTGTCCGAATTGCCAGAACAAATGACAAAGAAATCAGCTACTGCATTTCTCACGTTCCGAAGGTCCATCACTACGATGCCGCTGGCCTTTTTCTCCTGCATCCCCTTTACGATGAATTGGCTTAATTTTTCGGAATGGTCAACCTTCCTTCTCTTGGCCATTCACTATCTTCGGTTGGTCATTTAACAATCTTGTAAAACTAAGTAAAATACCTTGTATAAAATCCCTGCCAATACCCTTTTCACGGCTCAAAAACTTATTTACGTGCCAGAATGTCACTCTACAAATTCGCTCTTGACAGAATTGAATAGCCAAACCGAGCTGCCTGAGGGAACCGTTGTCATCACTAACCGCCAGACTGCAGGGCGAGGTCAACGGGGCAATTCATGGGACACGGAGCCAGGCAAGAACCTTACCTGTTCCATTTTACTTCGACCGCGGTTTATGCAGGCAAAAGACCAGTTTCAGTTGAACATGGCCGTGTCTTTGGCGGCGGCAACTGCCTTGAATAGTCATATCGCCGATATTGTCAAGCTGAAATGGCCCAATGACATATTTGTTGGGAATAAAAAAATAGGCGGTATTTTGATTGAAAGCCAGCTTCAGGGCAATTCCCTCTTTTCCTCAATAGTTGGTATTGGATTAAATGTAAACCAGGAACGGTTTGACCATCCAAATGCCACGTCACTTTTCAATATCGCTGGATCGGCTTTTGATCTGAACGCGACATTTCAGAAATTGATGGAATATCTTGAGGCCGAGTATCTGGATTTACGGGCAGGGAATACGCTTTCTTTGAAGCAACGATACCTCGACACTTTGTACAAATTCGGGGAGTCACAAGATTTTGAGGCACAGGGTAAAAATTTTACGGGTTACATTAATGATGTTGATGAGCAAGGCAAACTATGTGTGGAATCAGACGGGGTTACCCAAAGATTTTCATTTAAGGAAGTAAGATTCCTGAGCTAAATCCTTCCGGGTGCCGAGCAATGTCGAATACTTTCCTGTTATGTAAAAAAGCTAATATTCATTCCATAAAACCATTACATTCAAGCGTCAAAATAATCACGTCATGAACCTGAACACTGAATTGCAAAAGAACAACATGTATGATGCCATCGTGGTTGGAACCGGTATCAGCGGGGGTTGGGCGGCCAAAGAGCTTACGGAAAAAGGACTTAAGACGATTGTGCTCGAACGAGGCCCCATGGTAAAACACCCGGATTACCCAACGTCAACGATGGATCCATGGGATTTTCCAAACGGAGACCGTCCTACCCAGGAAGATTTGCGGAAACAAGGCGTTCAAAACAGAACGGGGGGCTTGATAAGACAATCTACAAAGCATTGGTTTGTCAATGACCTGGAAAACCCTTACACCGAAACAAAGCGATTCGATTGGATGCGCGGTTATCATGTCGGGGGGCGATCCATTACCTGGGGCCGTCAAAGTTATCGCCATGGAGATTTGGATTTTACTGCCAACGCGAAAGACGGGATTGCTGTGGATTGGCCCGTTCGCTATAATGAATTGTCTCCATGGTATGATTACGTAGAATCGTACATTGGCGTCAGCGGACAAAACGAGGGACTATCTCAACTTCCGGATGGGAAATTTCTTCCTCCCATGGAAATGAATTGTGTGGAATTGGATTTGAAAAAGTCCATGAATGAAAAATTTGGCAGGATGCTTACCATTGGAAGGGCTGCTCATCTTACAGCTCCTTTAGCCCATAGCCCCCAGCGGGGCACCTGTCAATATCGAAACCTGTGCAGTCGGGGTTGCCCCTATGGTGCCTATTTCAGCAGCAACTCATCCACATTGGTGGCGGCGGAAAAAACCGGCAACATGACTTTGCGTCCTAATTCCATAGTACATGAATTAATATATGATAAGAAAAAGGGCCAGGCCACGGGCGTAAGAATTCAGGATGCCGAAACCGGCGAACATACCGAGTACTATGCCAAAGTAATTTTCTTATGTGCTTCAACTTTTGGATCAGCCTTCATCATGATGAATTCTGTTTCCGACCGCTTTCCCAATGGCTTTGGAAATGACAGTGGTGAACTGGGTTGCAATATCATGGACCATCACCTGGGCGTGGGGGCGGGCGGGCAAGCCATTGGTTTTGAGGATAAGTATTATTCCGGCCGCAGGGCCAATGGAATTTATGTACCACGTTATCGCAATCTCGGGAAAGAAAAACGTGACTACTTACGCGGCTTTGGATATCAGGGTGGGGCTAGTCGGCAGGGTTGGACAAGGTTAGTGGCAGAGTATAGCCTTGGCAAAGAACTGAAGGAAGCTGCGCAGACTCCGGGCCTCTGGAGCATTGGTTTGGGTGCCTTTGGTGAAATGTTACCCTA